>DAINNP010000236.1:0-3734 GCA_036735785.1 Rhodoferax sp.
TTGGTGGTGGTGATGTTGCCTTCCATCAAGGCTAAGCGGGAGGAGGCGTTTGTCGAGGAGGATTGAGGGCAGAATCCCCCCCGTTCTTCCACTCATTGCCGTAACCGCTGTGAACCACTTCCGAACTGCCCTCTTAGGCCTTTGCTTAACCAGCGCTTGGGCCTGCGCCCAAGCCCAACTCCGAATCGGGCAGACAGTGGGGGTGACGGGTACCGTTGCTGCCACCGTGCAAGAAGCCGGACTGGGTGCACAGCTCTACATCGACTCCATCAACGCCAAAGGGGGCGTGGGTGGCGAAAAGATAGAGCTGCTCACCCTCGATGACAAGTTCGACCCCAAGCTCACGGTGAGCAACGCCCAAGAGCTGATTGAGAACAAAGGCGTGCTCGCGCTTTTCATGACGCGCGGAACCCCTCACACCGAGGCGCTGTTTCCTCTCCTTGAAAAGTACAGCGTCCCTCTGTTGGCCCCCTCCACAGGTGCCATGTCTTTGCACCAACCGGTCAAAAAATGGGTCTTCAATGTGCGCGCGACTTACCAGCGGGAAGCTGAGCGCGCGGTACTCCACCTCGCAGCCACGGGACTGAGCCGCATGGCCATCATCCACGTCGATGACAACTTTGGCCTTGATGGACTGGCAGGCACCCAAAAGGGATTGGAAGGGGCAAAACTCAGTCCGGTGGCAGTCGCCAAATTCGACCGCAACAAACCTGACTTCTCTCAAATCGGACCCAACATTGCCAAACTCGAACCGCAGGCTGTAATGATCATCGGTTCCGGTACCGCCGTGGTGGACGCGATGAAGTCTTTGCGCGACAACGGCAGCAGTGCACAGCTGCTGACCTTGTCCAACAACGCCTCGTCCGGCTTTATCAAGCTGCTTGGCAACCACGCCAGTGGTGTGATCGTGAGCCAGGTGCTGCCGCAGTCTCCCAACTACGCGTTGGTGCAAGAGGCCTCGAGCATGGCCAAGACCAAGAACATCCTGGATGTCAGCCCTGCCATGTTGGAGGGATTTGTCTCGGCCAAGGTCTTGGTCGAAGCACTGCGCCGTGCAGGCCCCAAGCCCACCCGCGCCAAGGTACAAGCCGCGCTGGAGTCCCTCAAAGGATTGGACCTGGGTGGCTTGAGCCTGAGCTTCAGCAGCACCGACCACACCGGCCTCGATTTCGCCGACCTGGCCATCATTACCGCATCCGGCAAATTCCGGCGCTAGACCGCGCTGTTGTCTAAGCACCTGCGACGCAGGCTGCCATGCCGGTCATTGCGGCCCATCACCGGAGTGATAGCCAGTTCCGCCGGCAATTGCTACATTGCAGTCCACGTTCTTTTCCCGGGCCCCTCCCCATGCGTATCTGGCAGAAACCGGTCTCTGTAGAGATCCTCACCCACATCAGCAAAAACACTGCGGTAGAGCAGCTCGGCATCGAATTCACCGACGTCGGTGACGACTACCTGGCAGGCCGTGTACCGGTAGATCACCGCACCCACCAACCCTTCGGACTCTTGCACGGCGGTGTCTCTGTCGTGCTCGCCGAAACGCTGGGCTCTTGCGGAGCGGGGTTTGCCATTCCAGAGGGCTATAGCGCTGTGGGATTGGACATCAACGCCAACCACCTCAAGGGCGTAAAAACCGGCTGGGTCACGGGCGTGGCACGCCCGGTGCACAGGGGCCGCACCACCCATGTGTGGCAGATCGATATGCGCAACGACGCCGGTGAGCTGACCTGCGTGTCGCGCATCACCATGGCGATTTTGGAGCCGCGCTAAGCGGCGTTCCCCGCAAACTGGCTGCAAGATTGCACAGCAGCTACGCAAGCCATACTGCACGCCAGACTCTGGAGCAATCTTTTGAAACCAGCCCACCGCCTATCTGCCTCGGCACTGGCCTGCGTATTGCTCAGCTGTAGCAGTGCCCCCCGGGCGCAATCGGACGGGGAAGACCCTGCCAACCACTACGACCGCTACACCCCCCACCAGCTCGAAGCCGTGTGCGACGCCATGTCCCCCACCCGCTACATCAGCGGTTTAACGGACGGCGGCTGGGGCACGCTCGGCATAGGCGGAAAAACCTACTACTACCGCTCCGCCTGCTACATGGAACTGGTGCGGCGCACAGGCCGCGCCGAGTTGTGTGCCAAGGTCGTAGAGCGGCGCTCGCTGCTGGGGGATGGCTCCAACCACTCACCAAAAGCCTGTGCAGACGTGGCTGCGGCCTATCAGGCGCGGGAAAAGCAAAGCGCTGAGGACGTGGCTGCTTTCAAGGCATCGGTGGAAGGCGCCATCAAAATCACCGGGCTCCAGGTGCAGCCCCTGCCCGGCGGCAGCTGGCGGGTGGAGGTGCAAACCGTGGGCCAGCGCGTGGGCACCTATCAGCTGCAGCTTGTGAATGCGCGTGACGGTACGGTTTTACGCGAGGAAACCATCGCATTGAGTCGCCCCGAAAATTTCCAGTGGGAGCTCAGCCGGGCTGAGGTGGTCGCTGGCACGGCACTGCCCAACATCTTCCCGATGGCGGTGCGCATGAGCTATCTCGTACCGGCCAGCCCCAGCCGGCCTGCAGCCAAACACAGCACCGGCATTCAGAACTTCGTGCTCTCGGCGCAGTAAAGGCCGACGGTGCTGGAGTCGGCTTAAAGCTACGCGCTGCCGCTCTTGGACATGCGCTCGCTTTTCCAGTACACGTCATCGCCCACCGTGCCATCGGTGCGGTAGCGGTTGAGCACGCGCGAGAGCACAAACATCAGGTCCGAGAGACGGTTGAGGTACTGGCGGGGGGTGTCTTTCAGGGCTTCTTCATTACCGAGTGCAACCACCGCACGTTCCGCACGGCGAGCCACGGTGCGGCAGACATGCGCCAGCGACGCAGCGCGGGTACCGGCCGGAAGAATGAACTCCTCCAATCGCGGCAGCGCGGCGTTGTGCTCAGCCAAAGCCGCGTCCAAGGCCAACACGGCCTCGTGCTTGAGCAACTCAAACCCGGGAATCGACAGTTCGCCGCCCAGATTGAAAAGCTGGTGCTGGATTTCGACCAACAGGCTGCGCACCGCGGGCGGCATGTCTTCGCACAGCAGCACACCGAGGTGGCTGTTGAGCTCGTCCACATCGCCCATGGCGTGCACCCGCAGGCTGTTTTTAGAAACTCGGGTGTTGTCGCCCAGCCCCGTGGTGCCGTTGTCCCCTGTACGGGTGGCGATTTGTGTGAGTCGGTTTGCCATGCGCACATTGTGGCAGGCAGGTGCTTACGGGCTTCCTACAATGGTGACAACAAGGAGACCCGCCATGAACGCCCCCACCGCCCTGAACCACCTGTTGCCCCAAGTGAACCTACGCGAAGTGCCCGCCGCTTTGCTGGACGCCCTCAAGGCCCGCTTTGGCGATCAGCTCTCCACCGCACTGGTGGTGCGCGAGCAGCACGGGCGCGATGAGTCGGCCTTTGACGTGCCGCCACCCTCGGCGGTGGTGTTTGCGCAAAACACACAAGACGTGAGCGATGCGGTCCGACTGGCGGCGCAATACCTGGTGCCGGTGATTCCCTTCGGCGTGGGCTCTTCGCTCGAAGGCCACTTGCTGGCAGTGCAAGGTGGCATCAGCCTGGATGTGAGCCGCATGAACAAGGTGCTCTCCATCAACGCCGAGGACCTGACCGTCACCGTGCAGCCCGGCGTGACGCGCAAGCAGCTCAATGACGAGATCAAATCCACCGGCCTCTTCTTCCCCATCGACCCCGGCGC
>DAINNP010000237.1:0-3683 GCA_036735785.1 Rhodoferax sp.
GCGCGCATTTGCTCGCCAAAGCCCGGCATCTGCTTGTGTGCGACTGCCAGTGTGGCTTCCGGCGTAACGTCCCGCAGGGCCGGGCCAGTGCCGCCCGTGGTCAGCACCAGGGCGCAGCGTGCGTCGACCAGTGCTATCAAGGTGTCCTCGATCGTGCGCTGGTCGTCGGCGATCAAACGGGTTTGAAACACAACCGGGTTCTGCACCGCGCGGCTGATCCAGTCTTGCAGCGCCGGTATGCCTTTGTCCTCATAGACGCCGGCGGATGCCCTGTCGCTGATAGATACCAAGCCGATGCGCACCTCATCCATCGCGCTACCGTTCAATCCTCGTCTCCTTCGTCATCCTTGGCAGCCGCATCTTGCTTCGATGCTTCTTGGTGGGCCAACAAGGACTCGCGCACGAGTTGAAAAATTTCGCGGTATGAGCGGCCGTGGCGGATGGCTTCGCCTGGCTTCTCGGGTTTGGCGTCTTTGCGAGCCTGGCGGACCAGAGCCCGCAGTTGCTGGCTGTCGGTGTCTGGGCTCAGATTGAGCCACTGGCCGACGGCATCGTCATCGGCAATCAACCGGTCGCGCCATTGTTCGGCCTGGTGGAGCACCATGGTTTCTTGGACCGACGGCATATGTTGTTCTTCGAGCGCTGCGCGGATCTGGTCCCATTTGGCCGGGTCGAGTTTGCGCATCAGCTTGCCGATGAACTGCATCTGGCGGCGTTTGCCTTCAAAGTTGGTGATGCGTTTGGCTTCTGCCACGCCTTCCACCAGCCGGTCGGGCAGTTCTAGTTTGATCATCAATTCGGCGCGCATGTCCAGCAGGTCTTCACCCAGCTTTTGCAATGCGTCGCTTTCTTTTTTGAGGTCGGTGCGGGTCGGTTCATCCGTGCCCTTGAGTTCGCGCTTGTACTCCAGATCGAGTGCGCTGCCTTCGGCAACGAACAAGCCCCGGACGTAATAGCCCTTTTTTAGTTTGCGTGACATAGCCAAGTATCATATCCGTCGCCATGAAGAAACCCACCTCCGCCCGTCCCCAGCCCTCCACACCCTCCGTAAAACCTGCTGACAGTGGTTTTGCCTACACCCGCGCTTTCTTTGAGACCCGTGTGGACGCCGCGTTGGCCCACGCCAAAAAACTGGGTGCCAGCGATGCCGGGGCCGAGGTGTCGGAAGGTTGTGGCCTGAGCGTTTCCGTTCGCAATGGCGAACTCGAAAATGTGGAGCGCAATCGGGACAAGTCCTTGGGCGTCACGGTCTACCTCGGCAACCGCCGGGGTAATGCCAGCACCTCTGATTTTTCGGAGGCGGCGATTGAGCAGACGGTGCGTGCCGCCTATGACATCGCCCGTTTCACGGCAGAAGACCCGTTTGCCAGCCTGCCCGATGCGGACGATATCGTGCCGGTCTCCGAGCGCGAACGCGAGTTGGATTTGTTTTTCCCATGGGCCGTGACCAGTGAGCAGGCTGCTGCCCTCGCGCTGGAATGCGAAGCTGCCGCACTGGGTGTGAGCAAGCGCATCACCAATAGCGAAGGCGCGGCGGTATCTGCGCAGCAGTCGCACTTTTTCAGTGCCCATACCCGCGGATTCCGGGGTGGCTATGCTTCCTCGCGCCATTCGTATTCGGTCTCGCCAATTGCCGGCAAGGGCAAGGACATGCAGCGCGACGCATGGTTCAGCTCCATGCGCTCTGCAGACGAGTTGGCGTCGCCCCAAGCGGTGGGTCGCTATGCGGCAGAGCGCGCATTGAGCCGCTTGAAGGCCCGCAAGATCGCCACCGTAGAGTGCCCTGTGCTGTTTGAATCGCCGCTCGCTGCCGGTTTGTTAGGCGCTTTTGTCCAAGCTGTCAGTGGTGGAGCCCTCTACCGCAAGAGTACCTTTCTGCTCGACTCGTTGGGCAAGCAAGTGCTGCCCAAGCACATCGACATTCAGGAAGACCCGTTTGTGTTGCGCGGCAAGGGCAGCTCCCCATTCGACGACGAGGGTGTGCGTGTGCAGCCCCGCAAGGTGGTCGATGCCGGCCGGGTGCAGGGCTACTTTTTGAGCAGCTATTCCGCTCGCAAACTGGGTATGCGCACTACCGGCAACTCCGGTGGCTCCCATAATTTGACCTTTACCTCCCGCTTGACCAAGGCGGGCGATGACCTCGATGCCATGCTGCAAAAGCTCGGTACCGGCCTGTTTGTCACGGAGTTGATGGGGCAAGGCGTGAACTACGTCACGGGCGATTACAGCCGTGGCGCCAGCGGCTTCTGGGTCGAGAACGGGCGCATTGCCTACCCGGTCCACGAAATCACCATCGCCGGCAACATGAAAGACATGCTCAAAGGCATTGAGGCAGTCGGCGCCGACGCCTACAACTACGGAGCAAAAACGGTAGGCTCTGTGCTGCTGAATCGCATGAAAGTGGCAGGTAGCTGAAAGGGTGTTTATGCGGCGATTTGCAGTCGGATTGGGTGCCCTCGCGGTGTTTGCCGGGCAACTGGCATGGTCTCAAACTCCAGCAAATACCACCCGCACCTTGCACCCCTGGCAAGCGCCCATGCCTGCCGGAAACGCAGAAGCGTATTTCACCAACCTCAAGTCCGGGGATCGGATTGAAACGCCTTATGTCTTGAAGTTCGGCTTGTCCGGGGGCTGGGGTCTGGCGCCTATCTCCAAGCCCATGGGGGGCAAAAGCGGCCACCACCATTTGCTGGTGAATCGCGATTTGCCACTAGACTTCAAGGCGGCGCTCCCCTTCAACGAGCAGTACATTCACTTCGGCAGGGGTCAAATGGAAACGGTGCTCACCTTGGCACCGGGAACTTACACCTTGCGGATGCTATTGGCCGATGGCAAGCACCTGCCCCATTTCGTGTACAGCAAGCCGCTGAAGGTCACAATCACCAAGAAAAACGCGGTAAACGCCAAGTCCTTGGCCAAGCCCGGGGTGGCATTGATGCTGTCTGAGGGTGAGCAAAAGCCGCCGTTTCGGGTGCAGTTCCATGCGTCTGGTTTGAATGTTGGCCATGCCGCACAGCAGGAAAAAGACACGGGCCATTTCAAGCTCACCGTCACCAGCAAGACGGGCGCGGTGGCTGAAATGGACTTTGCGGAGGGACAAACCGAGGCATGGTTGGCCCCACCCGCCGGGGATTACACCCTCAAGCTGGACTTCGTCGACAACTTGAATCCCCAGCAAGTGTTGACAGGGCCGGTCACGGCCACTGTCAAAGTGAAGCCTTAGCCCGCCAGTGCGGCCTTGACGGCGGCGGACACGGTGCCCATCTCGGCCTTGCCGGCCAATTTGGTTTTGACCGCACCCATGACCTTGCCCATGTCGCCGGGGCCTACCGCGCGCCCAAGTTCTGCACCCAGTTCTGCCACGATGGCCTTGACTTCCGCCAGCACCTCGTCCGCGCTCATGCGCTGTGGCAGGTAGGCTTGCAACACTTTCATTTCAGCCGCTTCTTTGTCAGCCAGCTCTTGGCGTTCCGCTTTCACGAAGGCTTCAATCGAGTCCTTGCGTTGCTTGATCAGTTTGTCGACGATGGCGACCACCATAGCGTCGTCCAGCTCCACGCGCTCATCGACTTCCTTTTGTTTCAAGGCGGCCAGCAGCAGGCGGATGGTGCCCAGGCGCTCGCTGTCTTTGGCGCGCATGGCGGTTTTCATGTCTTCGGTGATCTGGTCTTTGAGGGACATAG
>DAINNP010000238.1:0-3682 GCA_036735785.1 Rhodoferax sp.
GGCTTGTGTGCTGCTGTATTCCACCGGCGATGCGCCGCGGCTGAGCGAGGCCGCCAGGGAGCGCCTGAAGGCCATGGCCGAAACCAACGACGGATTTGAGATCGCCCGCCGCGACTTGGAGATCCGCGGGCCCGGTGAGTTTTTGGGGGCCCGCCAAAGCGGCGAGGCCATGCTGCGGTTCGCAGATCTCTCGGTCGATGTGGAACTTTTGGACTGGGCTAAAACCGAGGCGCCTATGTTGCTCGACACGTACCCTCATCTCGCGGCCAAACACGTGGCTCGCTGGTTGGGCGGCAAGGCAGAGTTTCTCAAGGCCTGATCGGGCCTGGTGTCGGTGTGGCCCGTTAACATCGCAGCATGAGTGGAAAAATGGATTGGATTTTGTGGAGTGTGGGGGCGACCTTCGTGCTGTCGATCGCGGCTTACCTTTATGCCGAGTTACAGGCCTTTTGGATGCGCACCGCGGTCACCAAAATCCCCGGAGGCCAGCGCTTTGAGGCCCATGAGTTCAGCGTCGACATGCTGCGTCGGGCAGGCAAGATAAGGGTCAAAGCTCGCAAAGCTACCTATCACCAGAAGGCGCGCGAAGGTCAGGCCGAGATGGAAAAGCAGGGCGCGCTGGATGTGACCTTTGATGCGCTGGGCTTGCGGATCGAGCTCGCCCGCATGGTGCGCACCCTCAGCAACCCGAAGCCGGGCCAGGAGGCCACCGAGCCCTCCGGCTGGCACAGCCTGGCATTTCTGGCAACCGAAGAGGATGCTGAGCTGCGCCTGGCGCCACTGCCCAGCAAGGTTGCCGATGAGTTTGTCACCTTTGCCAAGCAAATCCAGCTGTGGGTAGAGCGCTTGGAGCACCAGCGCCAAGCGCGCCTGGATGCGGAAGAAGCGGCCAAGCGCGAGGCCGAAGAGGCTGCTGCTGCCAAAGCGGCCCTCAAGGCCAAAGGCAAAGTCAACGCCATGTCCCCCGACGAGCAAATCGCCCAGTGGCGGCGTGTGGCGGGCTTTACCGGGACCACCAGTGAAGTGGGTCTGGATGGCAAGGGCGGGATTGAGTGGTTTATTGACCTCGACGCGACGGGCCGCATCACCTTGCATTCCGGCAAGCAGACGGCCCACACGACGCTGCGGGGTGCCACGGTGACCTCTTTGGGCGGCGAGCTCGAAATCAATGTGCTGGACGCCGAGGGGCACCCGGACCCCCACTCCTTCCGGGTGCTGAAAAATACGCCGCCCGATGTACGCCGCGCCTGGAAAGAGCGCATGGAAATTCTGCGCGACAGCCTCAAGAAAATGGTGCCCGCCACGACCTGACGTCGGTGGGCTGATGTCACACCCTATGGTTCAAACAATGGTCAGGCGCTGGCAAGCGCTGCAGGGCAATACCCGTGGGGTTTTGCTGGTCGTCATGGCGATGCTGTGCTGGTCTGTGCTGGACGCCTGCAACAAGCAACTCATGGCCCAAGGGCTGGTGCCCAAGCAGGTGCTGTTTTTGCAAGCGTCCATCGTCTTGTGCATGCTGATGCCGGTGTGGGTGGCGACAAATGGGCGGGTGGTGCGCAGTCGCAAGCCCCTGATTCATGTGCTGCGGGCGGGCTTCATCGTCACGTCGGCGTGGTGCGCGGCCTACGCGGTCTCGCATTTGCCGCTGGCGGAGGCGAGTGCCTTTTTGATGACCGGCTCTCTCTTCATGTTGCCCTTGGGGGTGTTCTTTTTGGGGGAGAAGCCGCATTGGCTGCGCTGGACTGGCGTGGCCGTGGGCTTCGGCGGGGTGCTGGTGATTTTGCAGCCGGGCGCGGGTGCTTTTCATCCGGCGGCATTGGTGGCTTTGCTCGGTGCGCTCATGGAGTCGATGCTGGGCATCGTCTTGAAAAAATACTCGGGCACCGAGCACCCGATCGCGGTGCTGACCTGGAGCCAGGTGGCGTGTTGGCTCACCTTTGGGCTGTTTACCGGCTTTGCGCTTCCCGCAGTGCCTGCGAATTTGTGGCCCTTGTTACCGGTGGTGGGCATGGCCGCGGCGGGGATTTACCTCGGTTATTTTTTCGCCTACCGGGCAGGCGATGCGTCGGCGGTGGAGGCGGGTAGCTTTTCCTTGCTGTTGTTCAGCCCGGCGCTGGGCGCGGTGTTTTTTGCGGAGACGCCGGACGCTGCGTTTTGGAGCGGCGCGGGTCTCTTGGTCTGCGGTATTGCGCTGGTCATCATCGAGCCCAAGGGCCATGCCCATTGAGAGGTGGCATTGATTCAGACTATCGGCCGTGGCATCATGGTTGACGATTAGGAGGCGACGGTATGACGCTGACAGAACTGAAATACATTGTGGCAGTCGCCCGTGAGCGGCACTTCGGCAAGGCAGCGGATGCCTGCTTTGTCTCGCAGCCCACGCTTTCCGTGGCGGTCAAAAAGCTCGAAGAGGAGCTGGACTGCAAGCTGTTTGAGCGCAGTGCCAACGAGGTGACGGTGACCCCGCTCGGCGAAGAAATTGTCCGGCAGGCCCAGAGTGTGCTGGAGCAGGCGGCCAACATCAAAGACATCGCCAAGCGAGGCAAAGACCCCTTGGCTGGCCCCCTCAAATTGGGGGTGATTTACACGATTGCGCCTTACCTGCTGCCGGCTTTGGTGCGGCAAGTCATCACCAAGAGCCCCCAAATGCCGCTGGTGCTGCAAGAGAACTTCACGGTGAAGCTGCTCGAGATGCTCCGCACCGGAGAGATCGACTGCGCCATTCTGGCCGAGCCTTTTCCGGATACCGGCCTGGCGCTCGCGCCCCTGTATGACGAGCCCTTCTATGCGGCGGTACCCGCAGGGCACGCACTCGCCAAGCAAAGCTCGGTCACGGCGGAGCAACTCAAAAGCGAAACCATGTTGCTGTTGGGCAATGGCCACTGCTTCCGTGACCACGTGTTGGAGGTCTGCCCCGAGTTCGCGCGTTTTTCCAGCGATGCTGAGGGTATCCGTAAAAGTTTTGAAGGCTCGTCGCTGGAGACCATCAAGCACATGGTGGCTGCCGGCATGGGCATGACACTGGTGCCCCGCCTGAGTGTGCCCAAAGAGGCGCTGGAGCCCAAAAAGCGGGGTGCAGAGCCCGGGTTCGTCAAATACCTGCCGGTCCTGGATGCCAAGCCCGATGGCAGCCCGCTACCGCCGCCCATGCGCCGCGTGGTGCTGGCCTGGCGCCGCAGCTTTACCCGGTACGAGGCCATCGCCGCTCTGCGCAATGCCATCTACAGTTGCGAGCTGCCGGGTGTGACCCGTTTGTCTTGAATTGAATAAAAACGGCTGTTTGCCCAGGTTTTAAATGGGCGAGTAGCTATCAAAATCATAGTAATCCTGTGCGCGCGAAACTCTCTCTTTATCTCGATCTGATCCGCTGGAACCGGCCTGCCGGTTGGCTGCTGCTCTTGTGGCCGACCTTGTCTGCCTTGTGGTTGGCCCATGGCGGGTTTCCGGGTTGGCATTTGGTGGTGGTGTTCACCTTGGGCACGATCTTGATGCGCAGCGCCGGCTGCTGCGTGAACGATGTGGCGGACCGGGAGTTCGACAAGCACGTCAAGCGCACCGCCCAGCGCCCGGTGACCAGTGGCCGTATTTCGAGCCGCGAGGCCCTGGCGGTAGGCGGTGTGCTGGCCGCAGCCGCTTTCGGCTTGGTGCTGACGACCAATGCTGTCACGATTGCATGGTCCTT
>DAINNP010000239.1:0-3656 GCA_036735785.1 Rhodoferax sp.
GCTTCGTTGATTTCCCACAGGTCCACGTCTTCTACCTTCCAGCCGGCTTTGGCCAGCACCTTCTGGGTGGCGCCCACCGGCGCGGTGGCAAACCAGTTGGGCTCCTGGGCATGGGTGGTGTGGGCCACGATTTTGGCCAGCGGCTTGCAACCGAGGTCTTTGGCGGTGCCTTCGCGCATCAGCACCATGGCGGCTGCGCCGTCGTTGATGGAGCTGCTGCTGGCGGCGGTGATGGTGCCGTCTTTTTTGAAGGCGGCTTTGAGGGTGGGGATCTTGTCCAGCTTGATCTTGCCGGGGCCTTCGTCGATGCTGACCTGCACCTCACCGGCGCGGGTCTTGACCGTTACCGGGGTGATTTCCGCCTCAAACGCTCCTGATTTGATAGCTGCTTGCGCACGCTGCACGCTGGCTGTGGCGAAATTGTCTTGTTGTTCGCGGGTAAAGCTGTACTTGGCAGCACAGTCTTCGCCAAAGGTGCCCATGGAACGGCCGGCCTCGTAGGCATCTTCCAGTCCGTCCAGCATCATGTGGTCCATCACGCGGTCGTGGCCGATACGGATGCCGCTGCGGCCCTTGAGCAGCAGGTGGGGCGCGTTGGTCATGCTTTCCATGCCACCCGCCACCAGCACATCGTGGCTGCCGGCCAGCAACATGTCGTGCGCGAACATGGCCGCGCGCATGCCGGAGCCGCACATCTTGCTCAGGGTCACCGCACCGGCGCTCTTGGGCAGGCCGCCCTTGAAAGCCGCCTGGCGCGCAGGCGCCTGGCCTTGACCCGCCATCAGGCAGTTGCCGAAGATGACTTCCGTGACCAACTCGGGGCTGATACCGGCGCGCTCCACAGCAGCTTGAATAGCGGCACCGCCCAAGTCGTGGGCAGCAAGAGAAGCGAAGTCGCCCTGAAAGCCACCCATGGGGGTGCGGGCAGCGCTGACGATCACAACGGTTTCTGGCATGGTCTTCCTCGGGGTCAGGTGAATGGCACAACGCCAACCCTAGATTGACGTTTACGTAAACGTCAATTGTGGCAGAAAATCTTTACCGCAGCTTCACCCCGGGCTCACACGTCTTCATGCGGGGCGTGCACCATGACGGCATGACCCATGATGCCCGCTTATCACCCGCCAGCCCGGCCGCTGCGCCCCACTCTGTGCCCACATTGCCACGCCTGCACCACCGCCTCACGCGGCTGACCACACTGCTGTGCGCAAGCGCCTGCGTGTGGGTCAGTGCCCAGGCACAAACAGCGCCTGCGCCGTTCGCGCCAGCTGCCCCGACCAGCGCCATCCGTAGTTTGGGTACCCCGGACTTTGCCCAGATCGTGCAGCGCTACGGCCCGGCGGTCGTCAACATCAGCACCAGCGGTACCCGGCTGGTCACCGCCGATGGCAAAGACGGGGCAGGCAACACCAAAGGCGCCGACAACGACGACCCGACCCAGCTGTTTTTGCGCAGATTCCAGGAGCAATTCGGTGCCAGCGGCGCGAGCATGCAGATTCCGGTGAATGCCAAAGGCTCGGGCTTTATCGTGAGCGCTGACGGGCTGGTGTTGACCAACGCCCATGTGATTGCCCACGCCAGCGAGGTCACCGTGAAGCTGACCGACCGGCGCGAATTCAAGGCCAAAGTCCTGGGCAGCGATGCCAAGACCGATGTGGCTGTGCTCAAAATTGAAGCGGCAGGCCTTCCGGTGGTTGCCATCGGCCAACCCGCCAACCTCAGCGTGGGCGAATGGGTGCTGGCGATTGGCTCGCCCTTCGGCCTGGACAACACGGTCACCACCGGCGTGGTGAGCGCCAAGGGCCGCACCTTGCCCGACGACTACACCGTGCCTTTCATTCAGACCGATGCGGCCGTCAACCCCGGCAACTCGGGCGGCCCGCTGTTCAACGCCGCAGGCGAGGTGGTGGGCATTAACTCGCAGATCTATACCCGCAGCGGCGGCTACCAGGGCCTGAGCTTTGCCATCCCGATCGACCTGGCGCAATCGGTGGCGCGGCAGATTGTGGCCACGGGCCACGCCTCGCACGGGGTGCTGGGCGTCTCAGTACAAGAGGTCACGCAAGCGCTGGCCGATGCCTTCAAGCTGCCGCGCCCCATGGGCGCCCTGATTTCAGACGTCCGCCCGGACAGCGCCGCCGCCAAGGCCGGCCTGCAGTTCGGCGATGTGATCGTGGCGGTAGATGGCCACCCCATCCAATCCGGCAGCGACCTGCCGCTGTGGATCGCCATGGCGGTGCCCGGCCAGCAAGTGGTGGTCGATGCCCTGCGCGGAGGCCGTGCTGTGCAGGCCCGCGCCACGATGGACGACCCCGCCCAGCGCACTGCCGCCCCCGCCAAAGGCCAGCCGCAAGTGCCCTTGATTCCCCAACTCGGCGTGGCGGTGCGCCCCTTGTTGCCGGTAGAGCTGCGCGCGGCGGACGCGCGTCACGGCCTGATGATTGAAGCCGTACAACCCGATGCCGGCAAAGCCGGCCTCACCCCCGGCGACATCCTGCTGGCCATTAACGAAGTGCCGGTGACCTCAGTTGAGCAAGCCCGCGCATTGCTGGCCCAGACCCAAGGTTTGGTCGCCCTGCTGGTGCAGCACGAGGGCGAGAAAAACTACCTCGCGGTAACGCTCAAGCCGGCGGGCTAGTCGCCCAGCCGGACAGCAAAGCGGCGCAGGCCGCCTCCGGATCGCCTGCCTTCGTGATCGCCGAAATCACCGCGGCACTGGCTGCACCTGTGGCTGCCACCTCTGCCACATTGCCCGTATCAATGCCCGCAATGCCCACCACCGGCAAAGGCAACACACCGGACCAGTAACGCAGGTTGTCCAAGCCTTGGGGGATCCACGGCATGTCTTTGCTTTGCGTGGCAAAAATGGGGCCGCAGGCGATATAGCTGGGCCGCAGCGCCCACGCGCGGGCCACCTCCCAGTAGCTGTGGGTGCTGAGGCCGAGGCGCACTCCGGCGCTTTGCAGGGCCTGCAGGTCCACCTGGGCCAAGTCTTCCTGACCCAGATGTACGCCATAAGCGCCATGCTGCAGCGCGAGTTGCCAGTGGTCGTTGATGAGAAGTTGGGTGCCGGGCGTAGCGCGGGCCACCGCCACCGACGCCTGGATTTGCGCCGCAAGCGTAGGGTCGGCAGGGTCTTTGATGCGGAGCTGCACGGTGCGGATGCCCGCTGCCACCACCCGCTCGACCCATGCGGCGCTGTCCACCACCGCGTACACGCCCATAGTCGGATGGCTGAGCGCCGCAAAAGGCGGAGCTGCGTCATCTACCACCGGCGCGGTCGCACCGGGCAGTGTGAACGCAGGCAAGTTGGCGATGTGCTGCGCAAAGTCCGGCTGCGGGTTCACCGGGCCGGCGCCCTGCCCGGCCGGATACGCATGGCGAAGCGCATGGGTGGTGGCCATTTTGGCCAAGACCACCGCATCCGCCACACAGTAGCCGCTGGCCAGCGCGGCCGCGGCGGTGGAGGCAAAGGTACAGCCGGTGCCGTGATGGTGGGCGGTGCTCACCCGAGGCAGGCTGAGCCAGCCCGTGGCCTGCGGGCTTTGCAACCAGTCGCAGGCCACCCCATCTGCCTGCACCTCATCCCCGCCGGTGATGACCACGGAAAAACAGTCTTGCACCACCGTTGCATCAGACGGCGCCCACTCCCGCGT
>DAINNP010000240.1:0-3637 GCA_036735785.1 Rhodoferax sp.
CATGGACAAGCGCGCCCGCATCTACAACACCTTTGATGCCCACCGCCTGCTGCACTGGGCTGAAGACACCGGCTTGCAAACGGCCTTTAAAAAAGCACTGTTCAAGGCCTATTTCACCGATGGCAAAGACCCGAGTCAGCACGCGGTGCTGGTCGAAGCGGCCGAGTCGGTAGGCCTGTCCGGTGAGGAGGCCCGCGCTATTCTGGCGGGCGACGACTATGCAGACTTGGTGCGCGAGCAGGAGCAGTTTTATCTCAGTGCGGGCATCAACTCGGTGCCGGCTGTGGTCATCAATGACAAACATTTGATCTCGGGTGGCCAGCCGCCCGAAGTGTTTGAGCAAGCCCTTCGGCAGATCGCAGCCGGCTGATCTGCGCGCTATGGGCAGCCACTTATTCACCGCCGATCGCCGTCGCCTGCTGGCCCTCGCAGGTGCGAGTGCTGCCGGCCTTTGGTTGCCAGGCAGCGCCCGGAGCCAATGGCGTGCCGGCGGTGATCCTTTTGCGCTCGGAATTGCCAGCGGGTCGCCCCGGCACGACGGCGTCGTGCTCTGGACCCGGTTGGCAGCGGACCCTGCCCAGCCCGGCGGTTTGCGGGAGTCTGTGGCGGTGCGCTGGGAGCTTGCCCATGACGAGGGCTTTAAGCGCATGGTGCAGAGCGGGTCCGCAATGGCATTGCCCGAGTTGGGGCATGCGGTGCACGTGGAGCTCCAAGGGCTGGAGCCGGATCGCTGGTACTTTTACCGGTTTCAGGTGGGGCAGGCCAGCAGCGCTGTCGGGCACACCCGCACCTTCCCGGCACCGGGGGCTGTGGCCTCCCGGCTGCGGCTGGGCTACGCCTCGTGCCAGCATTGGGAACATGGCTTTTACAGCGCCTACCGCCATATGCGCGCGGAGTCGCTCGATGCGGTGATGTTTTTGGGCGACTACATCTACGAATACGGGGGCAGCAGCAAAGCGGTGCGCAAGGTGCCGAGCGCCGCCACAGTGACGCTGGACGATTACCGCGCCCGCTATGCCCTGTACAAAAGCGACCCTGACCTGCAAGCCATGCATGCGGCTTGTCCGTGGATATTCACCTGGGATGACCACGAAGTGCAAAACGACTACGCGGGGCTTAACCAAGGCACCCACGGGCCGGACGGTGTGGACTTCGCGGCCCGCCGTGCCGCCGCCTACCAGGCGTATTACGAGCACATGCCCTTGCGGGCCACTACGCTGCAAAAAGCCCTGCAGGGCGTGATGCAGCCGGGCAGCGAGCTGCGGCTCTATGACCGTGTGGCCTTCGGCAATCTGGCCGTGCTGCATACCTTGGATGACCGCCAATACCGGGACCGGCAGGCCTGCACCAAGGCGGGCGCTCCGGGCTCCAGCACCGTGAACCCGGCGCAATGCGCCTCGTGGAGTGACCCGTCCCGCAGCTTGCTGGGCGCGGTGCAAGAGCGCTGGCTGGACCAATCGTTAAAAGCAGGTGGTGCGACCTGGAGCGTATTAGCCCAGCAAACCGTGTTCGGGCAGCGCGATTTCCGCCCCGGTGAGGGGCAGGTACTCAGCAACGACGGCTGGGATGGCTATGCGCCTGCCCGCAGCCGGCTCACCCAAGCCCTTCAAAAACACCGCGTCAGCAACCCGGTGTTTCTGGGGGGCGATGTGCATGCCAATTGGGTGGGGCACGTCAAGGCGGATTACAGCCGCCCCGACAGTGCAGCGGTGGGCGTCGAGTTTTGCGGCACCAGCATCACCTCGCGCGGGGGCAGCAACGACGGAACAGCCACGGTGCTCGCCGAGAACCCGCACTTTGTGTTCACCGACCGTGAGCGGCGGGGTTACGGGGTCGCCGAATTCACACCCCGGCAGTTAGAGGTGAGTTTGCGGGTGGTGGATGACGTGACCCGCACGGACAGCGGCATCAGCACCCTGGCTCGCTTTGCGGTGGAACAGGGGCAACCCAAGCTTCACAACGCTTAGGCAACTTCAACCTTTGCCAACCAAGGCAGTGGTCAGTCAGCCAACACTTCCAGCAGGCGATCCAGCCCACCCTCGTTGATGGCCACCTGGGCTTGCGCGCGCACCGCAGGCTTGGCGTGGTAGGCCACCGAGAGGCCGGCCGCTCCCATCATTGGCAGGTCGTTGGCACCATCGCCCATGGCAATGCACTGCTCGGGGCGAATGTTCATCAGGGAGGCCACCTCGAGCAGTGTGCGGCGCTTCTCGGCGCCGTCGCAAATCTCGCCCCAGCTTTGTTGGATCAAGCCACCCGTTAAGGCGCCGCCCTCGATTTCCAGCGCGTTGGAGCGCATGAAATCGATAGCCAGCAGGGCACACACGTGTTCCGCAAAGTAGGTGAAACCGCCGCTCACCAGCAGCACTTTCAAGCCGGCCTTCTGGCAGGCCGCGACCAAGGCAGCCGCGCCCGGATTCAAGCGGAGGCGCTGGGTTTTGACGCCTTCCAGATCGGCCACTGTCACGCCTTGCAGCAGGGCCAGTCGGCGGCGCAGGCTGTCTTTGAAGTCGGTGATCTCGCCGCGCATGGCAGCTTCGGTGATGGCGGCCACCTCGGCTTTGCGGCCCACGGCATCGGCGATTTCGTCGATGCATTCGATGTTGATCAGGGTCGAATCCATGTCAAACGCGATGAGCTTGTAGTCGCTCAAGCGCAGTTTGGCAGGCAGGTTTTGAACGACGAGGCCGGGGGTAGGTTCGGTGCTGGACATGGTCTTTGCTATCAATAGAGGAGCTGCTTGCGCAATATAGTCGGGCGCTAGAGGCTGATTTGGTCTTTAAGCGGCTGCCGTTTCCACCTTGGGCTGGCCCAGGGCGCGCAGGATGTCGCGCACCATCTGGGCCCGGTCTTTGACTTCGGGCAGCTCGCGCTCAATGCGCAGCTTCTCGTTGCCGGCCAGCTTGATGTGCTTGTTTTTCTGGATCAGCTCGATGATCTTGATCATCTCGATCGGCGGGTTCTTTTTGAAGGTGATGTTGATCACACCCGGTGCCGCATCGACCTTGAGCACGCCGTAGGGCTTGGCAATCACCCGCAGGCGGTGCACATCGATCAAGGTTTGTGCCTGCGCGGGCAGTTTGCCGAAACGGTCCACAATTTCTTCCAGCAACGCGTCCACCTGGTCGGTGTTTTTGGCGGTAGCCAGCTTTTTGTAGAACGACAGGCGCAAGTGCACATCGCCGCAGTAGTCGTCGGGCAGCAGGGCAGGGGCGTGCAAGTTGATGTCGGTCGTGACATTGAGCGGGCTCAGCAGGTCCGGCTCCTGGCCGTTTTTGAGGCAGCGCACCGCCTCCGACAGCATCTCGTTGTAGAGCTGAAAGCCCACTTCCAGCATGTTGCCGCTCTGGTTTTCGCCCAGCACCTCGCCGGCGCCGCGGATCTCGAGGTCGTGCATCGCCAGATAAAAGCCGCTGCCCAACTCTTCCATCTGCTGGATGGCGTCCAGGCGTTGTTGGGCGTGTTTGGTCAGGCCTTCCAGATCGGGCACCATCAAATAGGCATAGGCTTGGTGGTGGCTGCGCCCGACGCGGCCGCGCAATTGGTGCAGCTGGGCCAGGCCAAACTTGTCGGCGCGGCTCATCACAATCGTGTTGGCACTTGGCACGTCAATACCGGTCTCAATAATGGTGGAGCA
>DAINNP010000241.1:0-3629 GCA_036735785.1 Rhodoferax sp.
GCGTAATCGCAATGCCGCGCTTGAGCACCGGGCTGGTCTGGTTCCATGCCGAAATGGCCTCTACCCGCCGTCGGTACTGCGCGGATAGCTCCAGTTTTGATAGCAAAGGCTGGAGGATGTTGTCCTCCACCTTCATCTGGTAGTGGGTGGTGTCGCGCCGGATGGGGTTGGCGGTATCAGTGCCGGGGATGGCCTCATCGCTGTACAGGTTGCGCATGCGCACATCCAGCGGGTCCAGCTTGAGCGCACGGGCGATGTCGCCCATCACCGCCTCAATCAGCACCACGCCCTGCGGGCCGCCGAAGCCGCGGAAGGCGGTGTGGCTCTGGGTGTTGGTTTTGCAGCGGTAGGAGGTGATGTCCACATCCTGCAGGTAGTAGGCGTTGTCGGTGTGGAAGATGGCGCGGTCCGCCACCGGGCCGGACAGGTCGGCGCTGAAGCCGCAGTTCACTGCCATTTGCAGTTTGAGGGCGGTCAGGCGGCCGGTATCGTCAAAGCCCACGCTGTATTCGTAGGCAAAGGGGTGGCGTTTGCCGGTGACCATGAAGTCGTCGTCCCGGTCCAGTCGCAGCTTCACGGCGCAGCGGTTTTTGGCCGCCGCAATGGCCGCCCACACGGCCAGATGACCGGCCTGCGTTTCCTTGCCGCCGAAGCCGCCGCCCATGCGCCGGCACTCCACCTTGACGGCGTGGTTGTCGATGCCCAACGCGTGGCTCACCCAGTGCTGCACTTCGCCGGGGTGCTGGGTGCTGCTGTAGACCACCCACTGGTTCTGCTCTTGCGGCAGCACATAAGCAATCTGGCCCTCCAGGTAAAAGTGTTCCTGCCCGCCGACTTCCAGCGTGCCGTGCAAGGTGTGGGGCGCGCTTTTCAGGGCCGCATCCGCATCACCGCGCCGCACGTTGACCGGCGGCAGCACAAAGCTCTTGGCGCGGATGGACTCCTGCACCGACAGGATGGCCGGCAAGGGCTCGATCTTGAGTTGCACTTTGCGTGCGGCATGGCGGGCCTGCATCACCGTTTTGGCAAGCACCACGCCCACCACCTGGCCCACGAACTGCACGGTGTCCAAGGCAAACACCGGCTCGTCGCCGGCAAAGGCGGCCAGCATGGGGTCGCCGGGAATATCCTCCGCCAGCACCACGTCCACCACGCCGGGCATGGCGCGCGCGGCCGTGCTGTCCACGCCCAGCAGCTTGCCGTGCGCGTGGGTGGAGAGAATGGGCGCGGCATACAGGGTGCCGCGCACCTCGGGCAGGTCGTCGATGTAGTGCACCGCGCCGGCCACTTGGGCCACGGCGCTTTCATGGAACTGATTGACGCCGGCGGCCGGGCCGCGGGGTGCGGGCACTGCGGCGGCCACCTCGGGGGAGAGGGTGGGAGTCAAAGACGGGTTGAAGGGTGTGGCGCTCATGCAGCTTCTCCTGTCTGCACATAGCTCTCTAGATTGATGGCGGTAAGGCCTTGGCTCTCCAGCCAGTAGCGCTGCAGCAGGTTGCCCAGCACCTCCACCCGGTAGGCGCTGCTGGCGCGCATGTCGGAAATCGGGCTGAACTCGCCTCGCAAGGTGGCTTGGGCGGCTTTCACCGTGGCGGGGTTCCAGGGTTTGCCCAGCAAGGCGGCTTGGGTTTTGAGCGCACGCACCGGCGTGGCCGCCACACCACCCACCCCGATGCTGGCGTGGGTGACCATGCCGCCTTCGATATGCAGGTTCAGCGCGAGGCAGACGGCAGAAATGTCGTCTTCAAAGCGTTTGGAAATCTTGTAGACGCGTGACCGCTCATGGGGCACGGCCTTGGGCACCTTGATCCAGGCCAACACTTCGTCCGGCGCCATGACGTTCTGGCGGTAGCCGGTGTAGAGGTCTTCCAGGCGCAGTTCGCGGTGCACCGCTTTGGCCTTGTTGCCTTTGCCGCGCCAAGCCATCAGCACCACGCTGGCGCCCAGGGCAATCAGCAGGGGCATGGAGTCGCCAATCGGCGAGCCATTGGCCACGTTGCCGCCCAGCGTGCCCGCGTTGCGCACCGGAAGGCCGGCAAAACGGCTGGCAAAGGTGGCCAGCTGCGGCCGGTCCGCCACCAAAGCGGCAAACGCATCCGTCAGGGTGACGGCGGCGCCGATGGCGATATGGTGCGGGTACTGCTCCACGCGCCGCAGTTCGGCCACTTGGGTCACATCCAGCACGCGGGGGAAGTCCTTGTGCATCTTGGTGACCCACAGGCCAACGTCAGTGCAGCCAGCGACGATTTGCGCTTGCGGGTGCTGTGCCCGTGCGGCCAGCAAGGCGGGCAGGGTGGTGGGCGAAATATAAGAAGAATCGGCATCTAGCGCCCGTCTTTCTTGCGCAAGCTGCTCCAATTTTGATAGCGTTTCTGCTTCGTGCATGTCTACGGCCGGCTGGCCCAGCATGGTTTGGGCGGCATCGAGAATCGGGCGGTAGCCGGTGCAGCGGCACAAATTGCCACTCAGAGCGTGCAACGCATCGTCCCTGGTAATGGGGGCGCCGGCATGGGCGTGTTGGCGGTACAGGTCAAACAGGCTCATCACAAAGCCGGGGGTGCAAAAGCCGCATTGGGAGCCGTGGCACTGCACCATGGCCTCTTGGGCGGGGTGCAAGCGGCCATCGTCAGTGGCAATGTCTTCTACCGTCCACAGGGCCTTGCCGTTCAGGCTGTGGGCCATCTTGATGCAGCTGTTGACCGCCTTGGTCTGCAGTTCGCCGTTGACGGATTCGCCCACGACCACGGTGCAGGCACCGCAATCCCCTTCGTTACAGCCCTCTTTGGTGCCCGTGCAGTGCAGGTCTTCGCGCAGCACCTCGAGCAGGGTGCGGGTGGGGGGAACGCCATGCAGCGTGACGATTTCGCCGCGGCGTACAAACTTCAATGGGGTGGTGGTCATGCGTGTTTCCTCGTGCGGGAGGGTAATCCGGGTGTTGTTCCGTTTCCATACGCATTAGCATATGGGTCCAATTGAACGCTGTGTATGAGAGACCAATCCCTTTTCGACAAGATAGACCTTCATTTGATCAGGGTCCTTCATACCGTGTTAACCGAGCGCAGCGTTTCGAAAGCCGCCATCCGTCTGGGCATGCACCAGCCGGCGGTCAGCGCATCGCTCAAGCGGCTGCGAGACTTTGCCGGTGACCCCTTGTTGGTGCGCTCCGGCTCCGGCATGGTGCCCACCGAGACGGCGCTGCGCATGCTCGAGCCCAGTGCCAGCATTTTGCGTGCCGCCGAGATGTTGTTCTCGGACGCGCGAGGGTTTGAGCCCGATGCCGCTCGCAATACCTTCCGGCTGGCCGCCAGCGATTATTTGGACCCCTTGTTTCTCCCGCGCCTGGTCGCACAAATCAAAGAGCAGGCGCCTTTTGCGGAAATAGAAATCCACCCGCTGAGCGGTGCCTCTGACTACCGCACCCAGCTGGCGCAGGGTGATATTGATGTGGTCATCGGCAACTGGCCCCAACCGCCGGACGACCTCCATCTGGGCCGCCTTTTCGGGGACGAAGTGGTGTGCCTGGTGTCCAACAAGCACCCTGCCGTGCGCCGTGGCTGGGACCAGACCCAGTGGTTGGAGGCCGAGCACATTGCGCCCGGCGCCACCCACCCGGGTGCCAAGGGCGTGAT
>DAINNP010000242.1:0-3617 GCA_036735785.1 Rhodoferax sp.
TTCTCGCGTGCGCGCAGGCGCGCACTTGCACACGCAGGCACGCACACATGCGCGCCCATACGATTCACCATACCAAACTTTCCGGCCGTGGCAAAAACCCCAGTGAAATCCTCCACCAGTGTGCCCGCTTCGCCGGCACGGCGCATCCAGACACGGCGCTCCGGGGTACATGGCAAAGGGGTGTTCGCGCTGCAGGATATCGCCGAAGGCGAAACCATCATTGAATATGTGGGCGAGATCATCAGCTGGCAGGAAGCCCAGGACCGCCACCCCCACGACCCCAAAGACCCGAACCACACGTTTTACTTCTCGCTCGAAGATGGCAACGTGATCGACGCCTTGTTCGGCGGCAACTCCTCGCGCTGGATCAATCACTCCTGCGACGGCAACTGCATTGCTGACGAGGAAGGGGGTCGTGTATTCATCAAGGCGCTGCGCAACATCCGCGCCGGCGAAGAGCTGAACTACGACTACGGCCTGATTCTCGAAGAGCGTTACACCAAGAAGCTCAAGGCCGAATACCCTTGCTGGTGTGGCAGCACCAACTGCCGCGGCACCTTGTTGGCCCCCAAGCGATGAACGTGACCCGCTGGCCTGCGGAAGCGATTTGGGAAGCGGTGTTTGCGGTCCTTCCCGGTTTTACTGTCGAGGTGTTGCCGGAAATTGATTCCACCAACTCAGAACTGATGCGGCGCGCACGGGCTGGCCAATGTGAGCCGGTGCTGCTGGTCGCAGAGCGGCAGACCGCCGGCCGTGGCCGCTTGGGTCGCGACTGGCAAAGCGACATCCAGGGTGATGGGGGCACTTTGACCTTCTCGCTCGGCCTGCCGTTACAGCTGGCGGACTGGTCAGGGCTGTCGCTGGCTGTGGGGTTGTCTGTGGTGCAAAGCTTGCAACCGGAGTTGCAGCTGAAGTGGCCCAATGACGTCTGGTGGCAGGGCCGCAAGTTGGCCGGCATTCTGATTGAAACCGCCAGCGCTGGCACGCAACGCTACGCCGTCATTGGTGTGGGGATCAACATCACGCCGCGCCAAGGGGATGGTTTGCGCACTCCTCCCGCAGCGTTGCAGGAGTTATTGCCGGAGGTGGATGCGCCTGAGGTCTTGCACCGGGTGATTGCGCCTTTGGTGCAAGCGGTGCTGACGTTTGCGACCCAGGGTTTTGCACCGTTGCGCAGTGCCTACCAGGCGCGTGATCTGTTGGCGGGTCAGGCCGTGGTGTGTACCGACGGCACACAGGGCATTGCGCTAGGTGTCGATGCCAGCGGCGTGCTGCTGGTCGACACCGGGGCGGGAACTGTCAGAATCAACAGCGCGGAAGTGAGCGTGCGTCCGGTATCTGCACCCCCCCTCAACCCCTCCTGACTTCTATGTTGCGACTGATTGTCCTGCTACTCCTTTTGGCAAACGGCCTGTACTTTGCGTGGAGTCACCGTTATTTGCAGATGTACGGCTTTGCCCCGCACACCAGCAGCGAGCCGCAACGGGTGCAGCAGCAGATCAAGCCGGATGCGGTGCAGCTGTTGACGGCCGCAGAGCTGAAAAAGTTGGAAGCCCAGGTGCTGACCGATGCGGGCCCCAAGGAGTGTCTGCAAGCCGGCCCTTTTGGCGATGAGGAAGCTGCAGCCCTGCGCCGGGTGCTGAATGAAGCCTTGCCCGCGGGCGGCTGGCAGGTGGACCCTGTCAAGGTGAGTGCGCGCTGGGTGGTTTACGTGGGCAAGCTGGCCAAAGGCGAAACACTTGTCAAAAAGACGGCGGATCTGGCGGCCTTAGGCATCAAGGCAATCCCCGTTGCCAATCCGGATCTGCAACCTGGTTTGGTCTTGGCTGGCTTTGAAACAGAGGCGGCCGCCAAGGCGGAGCTCGCCCGTTTGGCGCCCAGAGGCATCCGTGGCATCAAAGTGCTGCAAGAACGCCAGGCAGCGACTGTGCAGCAGTTGCGAGTGCCGGCGGCTACCGAGGCCATCAAACTCCGGCTGCAGGATGTGAAGGCCGCTTTGCAAGGGCACGGGCTCAAAAGCTGCAGTTAAGCGCCTATCGAGAGCGGATTGAGGGCAGAGGGCGAAAACCGCAAGGTGAAGGTGGTCCCCGGTGGCGAGTATCCGGGCCGGCTGTCTTCTACCGCAATCTCTGCGTGGTGCTGGCGCGCAATTTCCTGAACGATGGACAAACCCAGGCCTGAGCCGTCGGCTTCGTTGCCGAGTGCCCGGTAGAAGGGTTGAAAAACGAGTTCCCGTTCGGCGGCCGGGATGCCCGGGCCGTTGTCTTCCACCTGCAGTACCAGTGCGCCGCTGAACGGATCCAGCAGGACGCGGGCCGTGATCACGCCTGTGCGGTCTGCTGTGGACGGCGTGTAGTTGATGGCGTTGTCGACCAGATTGCGCACCATTTCTTTGAGGAGGGTGACGTTGCCCGGAATCGCGACGCCGGGTGTCCCGGGTTCCACGCCTTCGTAGCCCAGATCGATGGACTTTTCCAAGGCCTTGGGTACACAGTCCCGCACCACTTCCACGGTGAGTTTCGCCAGATTACAGGGCTGGTGTGCAAGCACGGTGCCGCTGCTCTCGGCGCGTGCAAGGGCCAGCAGTTGATTGACGGTGTGGGTCGCGCGGATGCTGGAGCGGCCGATCTGGCGTAGTGACTGTTTCAAATCGTCTGCGCTCGCGCCTTGCCGCTGCGCAAGATCGGCTTGCATGCGCAAACCTGCCAGCGGGGTTTTGAGCTGGTGCGCTGCGTCGGCCAGGAAGCGCTTCTGGGTCGAGATCGAGTCTTTGAGTCGCATCAGCAGGTCGTTGACCGAGGAGACGAGCGGCACGACCTCCAGGGGCACTGCTTCTACGTCCAGCGGGCTCAAATCGTCCGGGCTGCGGGCCCGGATGCGCTCTTCCAGTCGGTTCAGGGGCTTGATGGCTTGCACCAGCGCCAACCAGACCAGCAGCACCGCCAGAGGCAGGATGACAAACTGGGGCAGCATCACCCCTTTGACAATTTCGGTCGCGAGGACCGAGCGCTTGTCCATGGTTTCTGCGACTTGAACCAGTGCAGGCCGGCCGCCGGGGATGTCTGTGCGCACCCACATGGAGGCGACCCGCAGGTCGACCCCCTTGTAGTCCAGCTCCCGCATCCGGACTTCGCCCTGCGGTACCCGGTCGTCGTCGGGCGGCGCTGGCAGGTCTTTTTCGCCGCTGAGGTACTCACCCTGGCTGCCGAGGACTTGGTAGTAGACGGTGTCCGCATCGTCTGCCCTGAGGAGCTCGCGGGCAGGCAAAGGGAGTACAAATTGCACCCGGTCTTTGCTGACCGTAATCAGCTGGGCCAGGGCTCCGGCGTTGTATTCGAGGGCGCGGTCAAACGGCTTGCCGGCAATGCCCTGCGCAACGAGCCAGGTCAGTACCAGACTCACAGGCCACAGCAGCAACAGCGGGGTCAGCATCCAGTCGAGGATTTCCCCGAACAGGCTGCGTTGCTCCCGCTGGAATATTTTCATCCCGGTATTTTTTCCAAGCAGTAGCCCAGCCCGCGTACGGTGGCGATGCGGATGGGGCCTTTTTCGATCTTTTTGCGCAGGCGGTGGATATAGACCTCGATGGCGTTGTTGCTCACTTCTTCGCCCCACTC
>DAINNP010000243.1:0-3610 GCA_036735785.1 Rhodoferax sp.
CATCCACCTTCTCAGAGTTCAACAAAATGTCTACCTTGACGACATCAGCCGCACGGTATTCCTTGAACTCGTAGTCCATGGACGCATAACCCCGGCTCACGCTCTTGAGCTTGTCAAAGAAGTCGAGCACGATTTCGGCCAGTGGCATCTCATAGGTCAGCACAACTTGGCGACCCTTGTAAGCCATATTCATTTGCACGCCGCGCTTTTGGTTGGCCAGCGTCATCACCACACCCACATATTCCTGCGGCATGTAGAGATGCATGGTGACGATGGGCTCGCGAATTTCGGCGGTCTTGCCAATCTCAGGCATCTTGGACGGGTTTTCCACCATCACCACTTCGCCATCGTTCTTGACCACCTGGTAGATCACACTGGGGGCTGTCGTAATCAAGTCCTGGTCGAACTCGCGCTCCAAGCGCTCCTGAACAATTTCCATGTGCAGCAGACCCAAAAATCCGCAGCGGAAACCGAAGCCAAGGGCCTGGGAAACTTCTGGCTCATAGTGCAAGGATGCGTCGTTGAGCTTCAGTTTCTCGAGCGCGTCGCGCAGGGAGTCGTACTCACTGGCCTCGGTGGGGTACAAGCCCGCAAAGACTTGGGGCTGAATTTCCTTGAAGCCAGGCAGCGCCTCAGTTGCGGTGGCGGACGCGCCACCTGTGCCGGGCTTGATCAGCGTCACCGTGTCGCCCACTTTGGCGGCCTGCAATTCTTTGATACCGGCAATGATGTAACCCACCTCACCCGCCTCGAGCGACTGGCGCGGCTGATTCGCTGGAGTGAACACACCCAGGTTATCCGCGTTGTAGGTGGCACCCGATGCCATCATCTTGATACGCTCGCCCTTGGCCAGACGACCATCCACCACGCGCACCAGCATGACGACACCCACGTAAGGGTCAAACCAGCTGTCGATGATCATGGCGCGCAATGGGCCATCGGGATTGCCGCGTGGCGAGGGGATCTTGGCGACGATGGATTCCAGGATGTCGTCGATGCCCAATCCCGTCTTGGCCGAGCAGACAATCGCGTCGGTCGCGTCGATACCAATCACGTCTTCGATTTCGCTGCGCGCGTTGTCAGGGTCGGCATTGGGCAGGTCAATCTTGTTGAGTACCGGCAACACTTCCACATTGAGGTCCAGCGCGGTGTAGCAATTGGCCACTGTCTGAGCCTCGACGCCTTGGGAGGCATCGACCACCAGCAATGCGCCTTCGCATGCCGACAGCGAGCGGGACACCTCATAGGAGAAGTCGACGTGACCGGGTGTGTCAATCAAATTGAGGTTGTAGACCTGACCGTCTTTGGCCTTGTACTGCAGCGCTGCGGTCTGCGCCTTGATGGTTATCCCACGCTCTTTTTCGATGTCCATCGAGTCCAGAACCTGTGCCTCCATCTCGCGCGCTTCCAGTCCGCCGCAACGCTGAATCAAGCGATCGGCCAGCGTGGATTTGCCGTGGTCAATGTGGGCAATGATGGAAAAATTTCGGATGTGATTCATCAACGACGCGCTTCAAGTAATTGAATTAAAAGGATCAGCCATGAAAAAAGGGCGCGTCATGGTGAGACGCGCCCCGAACCAACAATCTTTTGGCAACTGCGATAGTTGGACGTTCATTGTAGGCAAAAAGTCCAAAAAGCACAGCCCAAAAATCCGGATCGGGGGTCGTTGCTACACGGCAACAGCACAAATATTCACAAGTTATCCACAGATTGTGTTTGACGCCGCTGAACAACTTGTGGGAGAGCTGTGGAAGGCCTGTGGGGCAACCTTTCGATTCCCACATGATGGATTATCGCAAGTTCCATATACCTGCTTTGATCCGTCGACCGCCCGTATTCTAACCACCGCTTTAAAAAAGCCCATGGATTTAGACCCCCGCCCCCATCAAAGCTAGGCGCCAAAAGCCATGAGTCAGGCTTTTTTATGCTCCAAACAACCCCATAGCCTGCTGTGCTTTAGGGTTGCTTGGCTTATCGGCCAGCCCGGATCACAGCGAACTGCGTCCAATCACCGCGCCGGAACAACACATTCAAAGCCTTGGTTTTGTCGTGTTTGCCCAGCACCGCCTCGAATTCCTTCACGGTTAACACTTCGACGTTGGCTACTTGCAAAATCACATCCCCCTCACGCAAACCCGCGCGAGCCGCCGCTTCCGTGGCAGCCTCTATGCGCACGCCTCCTCGGACACCCGCTTCTTTTTTCTGGGCGTCTGTGAGTGCGGTCACTGCCAAGCCATACACCTGTGTGGCAATAGATGCCGCCGGACGTTCCTCTTTCGCGGGGGCTTTTGCAACGGGTTTGTCCGCTTCAATTTCAGCGATCACCACTTGCAGTTCTTTGCTGCCACCGCGGCGGAATACGGTCAGAGTGCTTTTGGTTCCGGGCTTGGTGCCACCCACAATGCGCGGCAAGTCACTGGATTTTTCGATGACCTTTCCGTCAAAGCGGGTGATGATGTCGCCCGCCTCCACGCCAGCTTTTTCAGCCGGGGATCCGGACTCTACGCCGCGAACCAACGCACCGGTGGGTTTGCCCAAGCCGATAGATTCCGCAACCTCTTTGCTCACCTGATCGATCTGCACACCGATGCGCCCGCGAGACACGCGACCCGACGCACGCAATTGGTCACTCACCCGGACCGCTTCGTCCATCGGAATGGAAAAAGAAATCCCCATAAAGCCGCCGGAGCGTGAATAGATCTGGCTGTTGATCCCGACCACCTCGCCGCGCATATTGATCAAAGGACCACCAGAATTACCGGGGTTGATGGCCACGTCTGTCTGTATGAAGGGCAAGAAATCACCGGTGTCGCGCTGTTTGGCGCTCACGATA
This sequence comes from Rhodoferax sp., assembly GCA_036735785.1. Taxonomy (GTDB): domain Bacteria; phylum Pseudomonadota; class Gammaproteobacteria; order Burkholderiales; family Burkholderiaceae_C; genus Allorhodoferax. The sequence goes on from DAINNP010000243.1 coordinate 2,837, forward strand.
CCGGCGGTGACGGTGTTTTCCAGTCCGAACGGAGAACCGATCGCCATGACCCATTCGCCCACCCGAAGGCGGTTCACATCACCGACCTTCACTGCAGGTAGACCGGTCGCATCAATTTTGACCACCGCCACATCGGAGCGTTTGTCCGCCCCCAGAATCTTGGCTTTGAATTCCCGCTTGTCGGTGAGCGTCACAATGACTTCGTCTGCCCCGTCCACCACGTGCGCATTGGTCATGATCACGCCATCGCTGGTCAAGATGAAACCTGAACCGACCCCACGTGGCTGTTCTTCTTCCTGCTGCTGTGGACGGTTTTGGCGAGGGTTCTGTTTCGGCATGTTGGGAATCGGCAAGCCGAAACGACGGAAGAACTCCAACATTTCCTCTTCATTCGGTCCGCCCTGTTGTGCGCGCGCGCTGACCTTTTCCAAGGTACGGATATTCACGACCGAAGGGCCCACCTGATCCACGAGGTCGGTGAAATCCGGCAATCCGCGGACTTGCGCGTGGGCTGCTGATAAGGGCAAAAACGATGCGGCACATGCACCCAACATGACCGCGAGGCCCCAGCGCCGGATTGAAAAGATGTGATGTGTCATGTGGAACGTTTCCTGAAAAAACCGATGAGACAGAGATAGGGTCTTATTTTTTGCGTTCAAGCGCTTGAGTGAACACGGCCAAGGTACCAGCGGGCACCTCGCCTACCGCAGTGATCCACCAATTGCCGAGCTTGCGTGTTTGCGTCCGGGTAGCGCCGCCCAAATCTGCTGCGCC
>DAINNP010000244.1:0-3598 GCA_036735785.1 Rhodoferax sp.
GAGGCTCATGCGCTGCGCGCACGACCTCCCTTTTCCGCCCAGGTGCGGGTCCAGCGCAGTTGCATGCTGCGCATCATGAATAGCACCACCAGTGACAGCACGGCAAACAGCGCAAAGCCCCAGAAGTAGGTGCCGGTGTGCTGCTTGGACAGGCCCATGGCGTTGGGCACCAGGCCACCGCCCAGGGCGCCGATTTCACCAATCATGGAGCCGGCCACGGCGGTGGACAGCGGCCAGCGCAGCGGCACCAGCTGGAACAGTGCACCATTGCCGGCGCCCAGGGCTGCAAAACACAGCATCAACAGCAGGGTGGTGAGCACCAGCGAGCCACCCGCCAGGCCACAGGCCAGCAGTGACAGGGTGATGATGACCAGCACCGCAGTGAGGGTGTTGATGCCACCCCAGTGGTCCGAAATCCAGCCGCCAAACACCCGCAATGCCGCGCCCATGAAGGCCGCCAGCATGGTGAGCTGGCCGGCTTGTACCTTGCTCACGCCAAACTGGTCGTAGTAGTAGCTGGGCAAAAAGGTGGTGAGGCCGATGAAGCCGCCGAAGGTGACCGCGTAAATGATGGAGAAGGCCCAGCCGTCTTTCTCAAACAGGCAGGCAATGTGCTCGCGGAAGCTGGCGTGTTTGTCCACGTCATCGGGTTCTTTGGCAAACACCAGCATCACGATCACAGGTACGAGCAGCCCCACGGCGGCAATGCCATACACCGTTTTCCATCCATAGGCCTGGGCCAGCATGGGGGCTAGTAAGGCCGACACCGAGGTGCCCACGTTACCCGCGCCGACCAGGCCCATGGCCAGGCCTTTGTAACGCGCGGGGAAGGAGCCCGAGCCCAGCGACAGTGCGACGCCAAAACTCGCACCCGCAATGCCCAGCAGTACGCCCATGGCGAGTAGGTCGTTGAAGGTGTCGACAAAAAAGTAGCCAAACAACAGGGCGATGGCGATGCCGCCCATCTCTACCAGGGTGGCGTTTTTGCGGCCAATGTACTGCGCCAGGATACCCAGCGGAAAGCGCATGAGCGCGCCCGCAAAAATGGGGATGGAGAGCATCAACCCGATTTGTGAGGGACTCAGGCCCAGCGATTCTTTGATGAACGGGGCCATGGCCCCATTGGTCACCCAGACGCCGCAGCAGTAAGAGAAGTAGACAAAGGCGGCAGCCAGCGTGGGTGCATGCCCGGATTTGAAAAAGGTGCGGAAGCCCGCCATGGTGCAGATCCTTCAAGGAAAGTGTGGTTCTCCCAGAAACAGTGCAAAAAGCGGGCCAACTTGGGGCGCCGGTCTAGGCGGTCTTGCACGAGGGTTGTGCACCTTGACGGGGCTGAAATGGTGCGGCGCACAGCATGTGTGCGCCGCAGTGTGCACCGAATGGTGCGTGGGCATTTTCGGATGCCCGGTGCACCATCAGGCGGCTTTTTCCACGTGGGCCTGGCGTGTGTACAAAAAGTCGATGACGGCCTTGCGGTAGCCCAGGTACTCGGGGCTGTCGGCCAGCGCCACGCGGTTGCGAGGGCGGGGCAGGTCTACGCTCAGCACTTCGCCAATGGTGGCAGCCGGGCCGTTGGTCATCATCACGATCTTGTCGGACAGCAGCACCGCCTCGTCCACATCGTGCGTCACCATCACCACGGTGCTTTGGGTGCGGGCCACGATTTCCAGCAGTTCGTCTTGCAGCTTGGCGCGGGTCAACGCGTCCAGCGCGCCAAAGGGCTCGTCCATCAACAGCACCTTGGGCTCCATGGCCAGTGCTCGGGCAATGCCCACACGCTGCTTCATGCCGCCACTGATTTCGCCGGGGCGCTTTTGTGCGGCGGCGGTCAGGCCGACCAGTGCCAGTGCCGCATCGGTTCTAGCCTTGAGTTGGGCTTTGCTTTCGGCGGGTGCGCCGGGGTTGCGGGTGCCGAATACGCGTTCTACGCCGAGGTACACGTTTTCAAAACAGGTGAGCCAAGGCAGCAGCGAGTGGTTTTGGAACACCACCGAACGCTCGGGGCCGGGGCCTGCGATTTCACGGTTCGCGCAAATCAGCGAGCCCTGAGTGGGCAAGGTCAGGCCGGCGATCAGGTTGAGCAAGGTGGACTTGCCGCAGCCACTGTGGCCGATGAGGGCAACAAACTCGCCTTTCGCGACGTTGAGGTTGATATTGCGTAGCGCGGGGAAAAGGCCTTTCTTGGTCTTGAAGGTCTGGTCCACGCCCTGGATTTCGATGTACTTAGAAGTGTTGTTCATGGTGTGCTCCTTGATGGTGGGGCTTTACGTTTTCACTTCTTCAAAAGTGAACGCGGTGGCGATCTTGATCAGGGCGTACTCCAGCAACAGGCCCACGATGCCAATCACGAAAATCGCGATGATGATGTTCTTGACGTTCAGGTTGTTCCACTCGTCCCACACCCAGAAGCCAATGCCCACGCCACCGGTCAGCATCTCGGCCGCCACAATTACCAGCCACGCAGTGCCGACTGCCAGGCGCACGCCTGTCAGCATGTAGGGCAATACCGATGGGAACAGGATCTTGGTCACGATCTTCCACTCGCTCAGGTTGAGCACACGCGCCACATTCATGTAGTCCTGCGGCACACGCTGCACGCCCACCGCAGTGTTGATGATCATGGGCCAGATGGAGCAGATGAAGATGGTCCAGATGGCAGCGGGGTTCGCGCCCTTGAACACCAGCAGGCCAATTGGCAGCCAAGCCAGGGGCGACACCGGGCGCAGCAGGCTGATCAGTGGGTTGAACATGCGACTCAAAAACTCAAACCGGCCGATCATGAAACCTGCTGGGATGCCCACCACCGCGGCCAAGCCAAAACCGACAGCGACGCGCTGGAGCGAGAACAGCACGTTCCAGCCCACGCCCTGGTCATTGGGGCCCTTGCTATAGAACGGATCGCTGAAGATCACGACTGCCTGTTTCCAGGTTTCCAGTGGGCTGGGAATCGAGCTAGCCGTGCCTATGCTCACCATGGCCCAGATGCCGATCAGCAATGCCAGCCCGAAGAATGGGGGCAGCACTTTGAGCAGTAGACCACTCCAGTCGTAGCCGGGGGTGGTGTGCTCCAGCACTGCGGGTGCGGCAGTATTTGTGCTTTTTAGGCTGCTAGCCCTTGTGGAATCTACGTGAGTAGCTTCTGTTTTTATAGCGGAGCTATCCGCGACAGAGTCGAGTGGCGAGTGAAATACGGCGCTGACCATGGGTATTCCTTAAAAGTTGCAATGTGTGTGTGCGTTGCCTTGTCCAGAAACACCGCAGAACCGGCTTTGCCGGGCTGCTGGTGTTGCCCCTTGAGGGGGAGGCGGCTACACGAAGTGAGCAAGCAACGGGGGTGTTTGTTAAGCCTTAATCTTGAAACCGTCGGCGTATTTCTTGGGATCCTTGCCGTCCCACACCACACCGTCGATCAACTTGCTGGTGCGCATGTCGCTCTTGGGTACCGGTGTTTTGCTGGCGGTGGCGGCTTGCTTGTAGATGTCTATCTGGTTGATTTGTTTGGCCACAGTGAGGTAGTCGGGGTGGTCTTTCAGCAAACCCCAGCGCTTGTGCTGGGTCAGGAACCACATGCCGTCCGACAGGTAGGGGAAGTTGACGG
>DAINNP010000245.1:0-3587 GCA_036735785.1 Rhodoferax sp.
GTGCTGGGCGCCAAGCGCTGGGACGTGCTCATGAAAGTGGGCCTGCCCCGCTCCATGCCTTACTTTTATGGCTCGCTCAAAGTCGCCATTACCCTGGCATTTGTGGGCACCACCGTGTCCGAGATGACAGCGGCTAATGAAGGCATTGGCTACCTGCTCATCAGCGCAGGCTCTGCCATGCAAATGGGCTTGGCCTTTGCTGGTTTGGTGGTGGTGGGGGCGATGGCCATGGTGATGTACGAGCTGTTCAGCGCCATTGAAAAGCGCACTACCGGCTGGGCGCACCGTGGCTCGCAGAACCATTGATATATGGTTTGGCATGCCCGTTTAAACCTCAACTACCAGGTCGAGAACCAGCGCTGTGTGGCCCGCTATGACCATAGCGGGCCGCTCCGGATTTTGCAAAGCCTTTACCCCGAGGGCGAAAGCATCTGCCATAACGTGCTGGTGCACCCGCCCGGCGGCTTGGTCGGTGGTGACACCTTGGAGCTGAATGTGTCGGTCGGCCCCGGAGCACACGGGCTGGTTACCACCCCGGGTGCGACCCGGTTTTACCGCTCGGACGGCCCGGTCGCCACCCAAACCACCCGACTGCACCTGCAAGAAAACGCGCGCTTGGAATGGCTCCCCCTGGAGGCCATTTGCTACGACGCGTGCAACGCGATCAACAAGCTTCAACTGAACCTCGCACCCGGTGCACAGTGCATAGGCTGGGACATCACGGCACTCGGCCTGCCCCATGCCAAGCTGCCTTTTGTGAGCGGTTGGCTCGACCAGCACCTCGAGATACCCGGCGTTTGGCTGGAGCGTGGCCGCCTGCGTGCGGACGACCATCGCTTGATGGACGGGCCCACTGGCCTCGCAGGCCACCGCTGCCTGGCAACTTTGTTTTTTGCAAGTGGCACCCCCTGGAAGCGTTCGGACAAAGAAGCCCTGATCGACCTAGCTCGCGACACCTTGCGGGAGCACCCGCTCGCACCCACCGGCGGCGTGACCAGCCCCAACACCCGCACACTGGTACTGCGAGTCTTGGCACCCACGGTCGAGCCCGCCATGCAGCTCTTGCGCACGGTACGCCAACAGTGGCGCGCGCAGGCGTGGCAGATGGCGGGGCAGGATCCGCGCATCTGGGCCATGTAGGTTTTCTGCTCAATCGCGGTTGGCACCACCATAATGTGCCCAATGGCTGCGATTGACTATGACCTCTCTACCTGCAACGCCCTAGTCGTTGACGGGAACCCCACTTCACGCTCCATACTGGTTTCACAGTTGCGCGACTTTGGGGTCGCCTCCGTGTCTCAGGCTGCGCGCGCGGTCGATGCGCGGCGGCAGCTGGAGTTCCGGACCTTTGATTTCGTGCTGTGCGAGCAGCACTTCCCGACCGATGCCATGTCGGGCCAGGACCTGCTGGACGACTTGCGGCGCAACCAGCTGCTGCCTTTTTCTACGGTGTTCATCATGATCACCGCAGAGGCTACGTACTCCAAAGTGGCGGAAGCGGCAGAGTCTGCCCTGGATGGCTACATGCTCAAGCCGCACAAAGCCACCCACCTGAGTGAAAGGCTGGCTGCGGCCCGAACGCGCAAGGCGGCCTTGCAAGAGATCTTCACCGCAGTAGAAGAAGAGCGCTTTGAAGATGCCGCCGCTCTATGCCTGGAGCGATTTGAAACACGCGCACCTTTCTGGCTCTATGCCGCCCGGGTGGGAGCCGAATTGCTACTGCGCTTGTCCCGCCCGCAAGAAGCGCAAACCCTCTACAAGGCCGTTGTCACCGCCAAGACCTTGCCTTGGGCCAAATTGGGGGTGGCCCGTGCCCAGCTGGACGCCGGGCAGATCAACCAGGCCACCACCGCCTTGGAAAAGTTGCTGGGCGAAGATGCGAACTACGCAGATGCCTACGACGTGATGGGCCGCGCCCAGTTTGAGCTGGGGCGGTTCGACAAAGCGCTAGAGACCTACAAGATGGCGGCTTCCTTAACGCCGGCCTCCATCAGCCGGGTACAAAACCTGGCCATGATGACCTACTACAGCGGCGACACCGTGGCTGCAGAGGGTTTGCTGGACAAGACGGTTCGCCTCGGGCTGGACTCCAAAATGTTCGATGCGCAAACCCTGGTCATGCTGGCCTTCACCCGGCTCACGACGGGCGACCGCAAAGGTTTGCAACGCTGCCATGACGACCTGCTGCGCTTGCTAGACCGCGATGATGGCAACCCGCGTTTGCAACGATTGGCCGATGTGGTGGCCGCACTGAATCTGATCCAGCAGCACCAGTTCGCCAAGGCGGTCGACACCGTGCGCGCAATGACGGGTACCGTGCGGGAAACCTCTTTCGATTTCGAGTCGGCAGGAAACCTGATTGCCCTGATGGCCCAGCTCTCGCACAAGGCGGTTCAGCTCAACGAGCTGGAAGAGACCATTGATGTGATTGGACGGCGGTTTTGCAGCAACCGCTCGCTCACCGAATTGCTGGCCGCCAGCGCGTCAGCCTACCCGCCTTATGCCGAGCGTTTGCGTGCAGCACAAACACAAGTTCTCGAATATGCCGAGACGGCCATGGCCCTGAGCCTGAAGGGGGACCCGACCCATGCCGTCAAAAACCTGATCTTGCATGGCCGGGATACCTTGAACCCCCGCCTGATCGACAACGCCTATCAGCTACTGCAAAAACACAGCGCCAAAGTTAACTCGGCAACCGAGCTGATGGACATGGTGCAACAGCTCAAGGCCCGGTGCGGCTCGATTGTGAACCGGGGCTCCCCCGGCGAGCAAAAGCGTCAAGCGGGTGGCCTGGTGCTGCGCACGGGCAAACGTGTGGCGCCGGCCTACATGAAATCCGCAGAGCCCACACCCCCCGCCGAAGCGGCAGCACCGGACCTGTTGGTACCCGGCATTTAAATCGCCACGAGGCCGCGCACGCCGTCGACTTCCATGTTCTGGCCCATGCCCCGCGCCAGCACCGCGCCGCGCTCCATCACGATGTAGTTGTCCGCTAGCTCCTGGGCAAAGTCGTAGTACTGCTCCACTAAGAGAATAGCCATATCGCCCCGGTCTGCCAGCATGCGGATCACGCGGCCGATGTCTTTGATGATGCTGGGCTGAATGCCTTCAGTGGGCTCATCCAGAATCAGCACCTTGGGGCCGGCGGCCAACGCGCGCGCAATCGCCAATTGCTGCTGCTGCCCGCCCGACAAGTCGCCACCCCGGCGGTGCAACATCTGCTGCAATACCGGAAACAACTCAAACAGCTCGGCCGGAATCGGTGTGCCGGCCGGCTTGTAGGCCAAGCCCATGCGCAGGTTTTCTTCGACAGTAAGGCGCGCAAAGATCTCGCGGCCCTGAGGCACAAACCCCAGCCCCAAGCGGGCGCGCTCGTAAGGCGTGAGCTTGTGGATCTCTTTGCCATCCATGGAGATGGTGCCGGACTTGATGGGCACCAGCCCCATCAGCGATTTGAGTAGCGTGGTTTTGCCCACGCCGTTGCGGCCCAGAATGACCTTGACCTTGCCGACCTCGGCCTCCAAGCTCACGTCCCTCAGGATGTGGGAGCCACCGTAGTACTGGTTGATGTTTTTTACTTCAAGCAT
>DAINNP010000246.1:0-3577 GCA_036735785.1 Rhodoferax sp.
GCCATGATCGGCTCCTGGGCAAAGGTGCTGCGCAGGCGGCAACACGGTTGGGGTTAGTAAAACGCGGCAGGTCTGGCACGCGGAGCCTCAGATTATAGCCCAAACTTCGCGCAGCCTCCAACCCCTACTTTTTGAGCTGCTGCAACACCGCAAAAGGATTCGGCTTTTCCGCGGGCGCATCGACGAAATCAGCGTCTGCCGCCTGAAGCTTGACCGGCGCGGGGCACTCCTCATGCTTGGGAACCGGGGGAACTGACATCAACAGCTCGTCTTCGACCAGCTCCAGCAGATTGAATTCACGGCTGAGCACCAAGACGTCTTCCTCAGACTCTTCGTCTTCCACCTCAGCAAGTGCTTCGCTGGCAACAAAACGGAAAGAACGCTCGAAAGACACCTCCGTCGCAACCGGCCCCAAACAACGCTGACAAGTCATCACCAAAGTGGTGGAACCCTCGAGATGGAGCCATGGTTCAGGCTGACCGGCTGCATCTTCCTGCATTTCTCCGTCCGCGGAGAAGCTCACCACTGTTCCCTCGATCGGGCCCAGGGATTCCTCGCGCAAACGCTCCATTTCCGCCAACGGGACGCTGCCCTCCAATGCGCCAGCAGCTTGTGCGAAGGCTTTGACAGGAAGGCTGCGGGGTACGTATTCATGTTTCATCCGCGCAGTGTAAGAGAATCGCTACATGCAAAGCTCCCCTTCCAGAAAACTCGTCCTGGGCTCCACCTCGGTATACCGGCGCGAACTCCTGGCGCGACTGCGCCTGCCCTTTATCGTCGCAGCACCCAATGTGGATGAAACACCACGTCCCGGCGAAGCACCCGCTGCCCTTGCCCGCCGACTCGCCCTGGCCAAGGCCCACGCGGTCGCAGACATGCACCCCGATTGCATCGTGATCGGCTCAGACCAAGTCGCTGACTTACACGGCCAGCCCTTGGGCAAGCCGGGCACGCATGACCGTGCCGTGGCTCAGTTGCAGGCCATGCGCGGCCAAACGGTGATTTTTCAAACCGCAGTGGCCGTGGTGTGCAAAGCCAGCGGCTTTGTGCAAGAGGACCTGGCACCGGTGAGGGTGAAGTTCAGGGACTTGGGCGATGCGGAAATCGAACAATACCTGCGCACGGAAACGCCCTATGACTGCGCAGGCAGCGCCAAGAGCGAAGGCTTGGGCATCAGCCTGCTGGAAGCGATTGACAACGATGACCCTACGGCGCTGGTCGGACTACCGCTGATTCGCACCTGCCGCATGCTGCGTGCAGCCGGCTTGAACCTGTGGGAGCAAGCAACATGACCGGCACCCTGTATTTGGTGCCGGCGCCGCTGGATTTCGGCTGCGCAAGCCAAAGCGCCCTTTCAGACAGCATGCCGCAGCAAACCCTGCAGCGTGCGGCCGCGCTGCGCTACTGGATTTGCGAGAACGCCAAAAGCACCCGGGCCTACCTCAAGCGCGTGGGTGAATCGCACCCTTTGAATACAACGATTCAAGACATGCAGCTCCAGGAGCTCCCCCGGGAGGTACATAAAAAAGGCGACCACCTTGGCGGCTTTGACGCCAAACCCCTGCTCGCCGCTGCTTTGCAAGGCCATGACGTTGGGCTGGTCAGCGAAGCGGGTATGCCTGCCATTGCCGACCCGGGCTCGTCGGTGGTGCGTGCTGCCCATGAGTTGGGGATTCCGGTGGTGCCCTTGGTGGGACCGGTATCGCTTTTATTGGCTCTGGCTGCCAGTGGGTTGAACGGCCAGAACTTTGCGTTTGTCGGCTATGTGCCGTCTGAGCCCTCAGAACGGGTCAAGCGCATCAAAGAGCTGGAATCCTTGGCGCTCAAATCCGGGCAGACCCAGATCTTTATCGAGACGCCCTACCGCAACACCGCCCTGCTGCAGAGCCTGCTGCAAACGCTGCAAACTAACACCCGGCTAGCCACCTCCAGCGGCCTGACACTGGCAACCGCCTGCAGCCATAGCCAGACTGTCAAGCACTGGAAACACAGCGGCTGGACCTTGGACAACGCCACGCCAACCGTGTTCGCCCTCGGCCGCTAAGCCCGGCGTTCAGTGAAGCGCCGGCAACGAACGCAGCGCCTTCACTGCACCGTCACCGATCGAAGCACCAAAACGCTTGACCAGCCGCTCGGCCACGTTTTCTTTGCGGGTGTAGTCCACGATCTCTTCGGCCTTCACGACTTCGCGGGCCACGTAATCAATATTGCCCAGTTTGTCGGCCAAGCCGAGGTCGATCGCCTGCTGACCGGTCCAGAATAGGCCGCTGAATATCTCCGGGGTCTCGGTGAGCCGCTTGCCTCGGCCCTCTTTCACCACGGCAATGAATTGCTGGTGAATCTGGTCCAACATGGACTGGGCGAAGGCACGTTGCTTCTCCGTCTGGGGGCTGAACGGGTCAAGCAAACCCTTGTTCTCCCCTGCCGTCATCAAGCGGCGCTCCACACCGAGCTTGTCCATCAAGCCGGTGAAACCAAAACCGTCCATCAGCACACCGATGCTGCCGACGATGCTGGCCTTGTCGACATAGATTTCATCGGCTGCTACGGCGATGTAGTACGCGGCAGAGGCACAGGTCTCTTCGACCACTGCGTAGACCGGTTTGTTGTGCAGCGCCTTCAGACGCCGGATCTCATCATTGATGATGCCGGCTTGCACCGGGCTGCCACCGGGGGAGTTGATCAACAAGACCACGGCCTTCGCCCCCTGATCTTGAAAGGCGGAGCGCATGGAAGCCACTACCACCTCGGCACTGGCCTCATTGCCTGACGCAATCTCGCCCCGGATGTTCACGACCGCCGTGTGGGGTGTGGCGATGTCGGCGGGCGCGCCGCTTTGTTGCAAGCCCATCCACACCACCACCGACAGAAACACCAGCCAGGCAATCCGGATGCCATTGCGCCACCGGCGCGCGCTGCGTTGCTCGACCAAGGTTGCGGTTGCGAGCTTTTCAAGCGTAGCGCGCTCCCAGCCCGCGTCAGAATTCTTGGCGGCAATTGCTATCTTTTCAGGAGCTACTTGCGCAGACTCATTGCCGGCTACAGGCATATTTGGATCTTCAGGCATACCTGTCGGCATATGGGGTTCCGTCATTTAAAACACTACCGGTTGGAGATGGGAGGAAGTATGCCAGTGGACGACGCCATCCACCTCGGACAATGCGATCGAGACCAGCCCGCCTCGGCACGGGCCGGTGCGGCACATGCCGGTTTGGGGGCTGTACATGGCGCCATGGGTGGCACATATCAACCAATGACCGGTCAAATCAAAGAACCGGTTGGGCTGGTAGTCCATTTCCATGGGCACGTGCGAGCAACGATTCAAATAGGCATACACCTTGCCCGCATAGCGAATGGCAAAGGCGTAACAAGTCTGCCCGCAATAGATCACATCAAAAGGTACCGCCAGCCCGCTATCCACCAAATCAGCGGAGTTGCACAAGGCAATTCCGGGCGTGTCGGGAAGGGCGTCTGGCATGGTGGCTCCTGATCTGGCATGTCAAAGTCAGGCGTTGGCCTGCAACCAGGCGTCCAACTCCGCCACGGAGTGGGCAATCGCCAAGGGCCCCAGCGCCTC
>DAINNP010000247.1:0-2245 GCA_036735785.1 Rhodoferax sp.
GATGGCGAATACGGCATGGCGGCCCGCAAAACTGTGGTCGATCAAATTCGCCAAGAGGTAGCTGCCGCCGGCGGTTACAGCTTGCTGCTGGATGGTGGCGATGTAAACACCGGTGTGCCCGAGTCCGACCTGCAAGATGCCGTGCCGGACTTCCGGGGCATGAACCTGCTGGGCTATGACGCGATGGCCGTGGGCAACCACGAGTTCGACAAACCACCCATGATCCTGCAAATGCAGCGCGCGCTGGCCACCTTCCCGATGCTGTCGGCCAACATCTACCGCGATGGCAAGCGCATGTTTGAGCCCTACAAGATTTTCAACTTGGGTGGCGTTCGGGTTGCGGTCATGGGGCTGACTACCGAAGACACCCAAAAGATGGTGCACCCCGACAACATCCGCAACGTCGAGTTCCGCAGTGTCCAGACAGAAGCTGCAAAAGTGGTGCCCGAGCTCCGCAGCAAAGCGGATATCGTGATCGCAGCCACCCATATGGGTCACTACGAAAACGGCAAGCACGGCACCCAAGCACCGGGTGATGTGGAGCTGGCCCGTGCCGTCAAGGGCTTGGACATGGTGGTGGGCGGCCACACCCAAAACCCCGCATGCATGAAGGCCGAGAACGTGCTCGACCGCGCCTATGTGCCCGGCAGTGCCTGCAAGCCCGACCAGCAGAACGGCACTTGGATCATGCAAGCCCACGAATGGGGCAAATATGTCGGGCGCGCCGACTTCACTTTCAAAAACGGCGAGTTCAAGCTGGTGAAGTACACGCTGGTACCCATCAACCTGAAGAAGCCAGTCAAAGGGGCCGACGGAAAAACCACACTGGTGAACTACGGCCCGGAGATTGCCGAATCCCCCGAAATGCTGCAATTGCTTAAACCCTTTCAGGAGTTCGGCCAACAGAAACTGATGGTCGAAGTCGGCAGCAGCGATGCCCGGCTGGAAGGTGACCGCACCGTAGTCCGCGCCCAACCCGCAGCGCTGGGCATCATGATCGGCCGATCCATGATGGAAAAAACCAAGGCCGACTTTGCCGTGGTGAATGCAGGCGGCGTGCGCGACTCGCTGCCTGCCGGAAAAATCACCTACAAAGATGTGCTGACGGTGCACCCCTTTGGCAACACCATCGCTGTAGTGGACGTCAGCGGGAAAGAGGCGCTGGACTACCTGGCTGCCGTGGCCAAAATGACCGTAGGCTCGGGCGCATTCCCGCAATTCGCAGGCATTCGCCTGGAGATTGAAAAAGGGGTGGTGGTCAAAGCCAGCGTGGGCGGCAAGCCGATCGACCCGGCCGCGACCTACCGTATTGCCATCAACAACTTTGTGGCCTCGGGCGGCGACGGCTACCCTAAGGTCACAGCACATCCGAGCTACAGAGACACCGGCTTTGTGGATGCGGACGTCTTGCGGGCCTATATTGCGGCCAACAGCCCCTTGAAGGCGGCTGACTACGCACCGGGCGATCAGGTCGTTCGCCGCTGATGAACGCTTTGCCCCGGAAACCCCGGCCGCACTTCAATGTCCGCCGGGTGGGAGGGCCGCTGTCCAGCGGCCCGAATGCCCAACACGTCATCATTGATGGCTATGCGCCATCGCAAATGATCGAGGACTTGCGCAAGTACCAGGCAGAACTCGAAATCCAGAACAAGGCCCTGCGCTACTCGCAGCAAGAGGCCGAAGGCGCCTCGGAGCGTTTTGCCACCCTGTTCTCCAGCGTGCCCTTGGCACTGATGGTGGTCGACGAAGGCGGTTTGGTACTCGCCAGCAATGCCATGGCATTGCGCCTGTTTCAGCCGCTGGAAAGCGACCCGCCGCTGAACTTTTTGCTGCCTTTTGTAGGGCCGGAACACACCGATGAGGTGGCCGTGGCGTTTTCGAGTGCGCGCCAGGAAGGTACGGCAGAGGTCAACGAGGTGCAGTTTTTTGCCGGTGCCAAGGGCACATTCACCGGCGACCTGCACATTGCCCGTATTGAAAATCCCAGTGACGACTTGGCTCACTTCAGCTGCGCCATCATCGACCAAGGCCCCTTGCTCACCCAGCGCCACGCGCTGCTGGAGAGCGCGGCAGTTCTGCGCCAGCGCAATGAAGACCTGCTGCTCAGTGAAAACCGCATGGCGGCCATCATCAACTCATCGCTCGATGCCATTTTGTGTATTGACGACAAGCAGCTGATCACCGTGTTTAACCCCGCTGCTACCGCGCTGTTTGAATGCCCTGTGGAGCAAGCCTTCGGCACCAG
>DAINNP010000247.1:2345-3515 GCA_036735785.1 Rhodoferax sp.
CGCGATCTGGTGCGCCAGATTTTGACCTTCAGCCGCAACGAGCCGCCCAAACGGGTTCCGCTGCAACTCGCAGAGGTCATTCAGGAAACCCAGCGCTTGGTGCGGGTAGCCATCCCTCCGGGGGTGGGTCTGCGGGTATCGATCAGCGAAGGCTGCCCGCTGGTGCTGGCCGATGCGACACAGGTCGAGCAGGCACTATTGAATTTATGCACCAACGCGATTTTGGCGCTCGGCCAGCACAAAGGCTCGGTGACGATTGAACTCGGAACGACCGAGCTGTCGCTACCTTTCAACGACCGCATTGGCGTTCCGCCCGGGCGCTATGTAACCCTGCGGGTGCGCGATACCGGCAGTGGCATGGCGCAAGAAACGATCGAGCGGATTTTTGAGCCTTTTTTCACCACCCGCCAAGTCGGCCAGGGCACAGGTCTCGGGCTGGCTGTGGTGCACGGCATCATGCAAACCCACCAAGGTGGCATTGATGTGCAGAGCGCGCCGGGGCAAGGCAGCGTGTTCACGCTGTATTTCCCGGCCACAGGCGCCAAGCCACTCCCCACTGTGGAGCCCGAGCCGGTGCAGGTGGTCGAAGGCCGTGGCAAACACGTGATGTATGTGGACGACGATCAGGCCCTTGTGTTTCTGGTGAACCGGGTACTCACACGCAAAGGCTTCAAAGTGACCGTTTTCAGCGACCCGCACGAGGCCGAAGCCGCTTTGCGCAGCCAGCCTGAAAGCTTTGACCTTTTGGTGACCGACTACAACATGCCCGGCTATAGCGGGCTCGACCTGCTGCGGGATGCCAAGGCCATCCGTGCCGACCTGCCGGTGGCACTGGCCTCCGGCTATGTGACACCTGAAATCGAGCAACAGGCCCTCGAACAGGGCGCCAGCGCCCTGATTTACAAACCGAATGATGTGAATGAGCTCTGCGAAACCGTGCAGCGCCTGATCAGCCACCACGATGCATAGCCCGGAAGACATTTACAACCCGCCCCCCGCCGGCCCGCTGCCGGTTATTTACGTGGACGATGCAATGGTGGTGCTCAACAAGCCTGCCGGCTTGTTGACCGTGCCCGGCCGGGGCGAGGCCAAGCAAGATTGCCTGAGCAAGCGCACCCAGGATGTGTACCCCGAGGCCTTAATCGTGCACCGGCTGGACCGCGACACCTC
>DAINNP010000248.1:0-3479 GCA_036735785.1 Rhodoferax sp.
ATCTTGCGTGAAAAGAACGTGCGCCACAGCGGTATTGCCCGCAACGGCCAAGCCATCGAGATCCGGTTCCGGGACGCGGCTACCGCTCAGGCAGCCCAGCGCATCATTCAGGATCAGTTCACCGATCTGGATGCAGTGTCTGCCGCTGATGGGCAGGACGTCAAACTGGTCGCCACGATCAAACAGGTCTCCGGAAAAACCATCCAAGACCAAGCGCTCAAGCAAAACATCACCACCTTGCACAACCGGATCAATGAGCTGGGTGTTGCAGAACCGGTGATTCAGCAGCAAGGCCTGGACCGTATCGTGGTGCAGTTGCCTGGCGTGCAGGACACAGCGAAGGCCAAAGACATCCTCGGACGCACCGCAACTCTGGAAGTGCGTCTGGTCGATGAAGGCTCCGAAGCCCGTGCGGCAGAAACCGGAACCGGTCCTGTTCCCTTCGGCTCCGAACGTTACCTGGATCGCGAAGGCATCCCGGTCATCGTAAAGAAGCAAGTGATTCTGACGGGCGAGAACCTGACAGACGCGCAACCCGGATTTGATGGCCAGACCCAAGAGCCCACCGTGAATTTGTCACTGGATGCCAAGGGAGCTCGCATTTTCCGTGATGTAACCCGCGAGAACATCAACAAGCGCATGGCGATTTTGCTGTTTGAAAAAGGCAAAGGCGAAGTCGTGACCGCACCGGTGATTCGCGCCGAAATCGGTGGCGGTCGAGTTCAGATCTCCGGCCGGATGACCACCGTCGAGGCGGCAGACACTGCGCTGCTGTTGCGTGCCGGATCTTTGGCGGCTCCGATGGAGATCATCGAGGAGCGCACGATCGGACCGAGCTTGGGTGCCGAGAATATTGCCAAGGGTTTCCTGAGCGTGACCTGGGGCTTTGTGGCGGTTGCCATTTTCATGTGCGCTTATTACATGCTGTTCGGCGTGATTTCCAGCCTGGCACTGGCCTTCAACCTTTTGTTGTTGGTGGCGGTGCTCTCCATGCTGCAAGCGACTTTGACATTGCCCGGTATGGCCGCGATGGCGCTGGTTCTGGGTATGGCGATTGATGCCAACGTGTTGATCAATGAACGCGTTCGGGAAGAGCTGCGCAATGGCGCATCTCCCCAAGCCGCGATTCACGCCGGTTATGACCGCGCATGGGCGACCATCATCGACTCGAACGTAACCACCCTGATCGCAGGCTTGGCATTGTTGGCATTCGGTTCCGGCCCCGTGCGAGGTTTCGCGGTTGTGCACTGTTTGGGTATTTTGACCAGCATGTTCTCCGGCGTGTTCTTCTCGCGTGGTTTGGTTAATTTGTGGTACGGTCGTCAGAAGAAGCTGAAAACGGTTTCTATTGGGACCGTGTGGCGTCCGGACAGCGGCACCGAAGTCACTACCCCTTAAGGAAAAGTCATGGAATTTTTTAAAATCCGCCGTGACATTCCGTTCATGCGGAATGCTTTGGTTTTCAATGTAATTTCGTTCGTCACTTTTTTGGCGGCCGTATTTTTTCTGTTCTCCCGCGGTCTGCACCTGTCGGTAGAGTTCACCGGCGGGACGTTGATGGAAGTGAGCTACTCCCAGCCCGCCGATCTCAACAAGATCCGTAGCACGGTGGATGGGCTCGGTATCAGCGATGTTCAGGTGCAGAACTTCGGCACTGCGCAAGATGTTTTGATCCGCATGCCGGTTCAAAAAGGGACCACTTCCAGTCAGCAAAGTGAGAAGGTTTTAACGGCCCTCAAGGCGGCCGACGCTAGCGCCACCATGCGCCGCACGGAGTTTGTGGGACCTCAGGTCGGCGATGAACTGGCCGCAGATGGCTTGAAAGCGCTTGCGTTCGTGGTGGTCGGCATCATGATTTACTTGGCCATCCGCTTTGAGTGGAAGTTTGCCGTTGCAGCCATCATCGCCAACTTGCATGATGTGATCATCATTCTCGGTTTCTTCGCCTTTTTCCAGTGGGAGTTCTCCCTCCCGGTACTGGCAGCGGTTTTGGCCGTCTTGGGTTATTCGGTAAACGAGTCGGTTGTGATTTTTGACCGGATCCGTGAGAATTTCCGGCGCTACCGCAAGATGAACACGGAGCAAATCATTGACAATGCGATTACCTCCACAATCAGTCGAACCATCATCACCCATGGCTCGACCCAGTTGATGGTGTTGTCGATGTTGATTTTCGGCGGTGCCACGCTTCATTACTTTGCGATGGCGCTCACGATCGGCATCTTGTTTGGCATTTATTCGTCTGTGTTTGTGGCTGCTTCCATCTCCATGTGGTTAGGTATCCAGCGGGAAGATTTGGTAAAGGGCGGGCCCAAAAAGGATCTCGATCCAAACGACCCGAACGCAGGGGCGGCAGTTTAGTAAAAGGACTCTCCCAACATGGCTACCGGCCAGGCGCTTTCGCCTCGATTGCAACTCGCTCGCGCACTGCGGGAGCGGTTTTTCGCGGAATCTTGCAAAGCCTTGTTGGAAATCGGCGCAGCAGTTCAGGATCGGCTCACAGAGCTCGTCGACGAGCCTAGCAATGCCCGTGATTCGCAAACTCGTCGTGACATCTGGATGGCTTACAAGCAAAGCCGTCCCTTGTGGATCGAGGGCACACAGAAGTCTTGGCGAGAATGCCTGTCTCCTTCTGAAGTAAAGAAGACGACGGAAGTCCGTTCCGTCAACCTGGAGCTTGTGGGCACCGAGGTCGTCGAAAACAAAATCCTCGCGTCGCGGATGGTGTTGTCCGTGAACGAAAAGGTCTTGCCGCAGCTTGAAGACTTGCGCGTGCGGATCAAATACCTTGAGGGCTTGGATGATCTGGACGGGAAAGACCTTTTCCGCCCGGAGGTGCTGGTTCTCTTGCTGGTGGAGCAATGGTCTGTATCAGGAATGCCGGGTGACTCTTGGCCGATGGTGACAGAAGTTGTCCAGCGCTTATTGATTGAGCGACTGATTACTGCCTACAAAAATGCGAACGATGTCCTAATCAGCAAGGGCGTATTGCCAACGATCGAGTTGAAAGACCGGGTCAAGTCACCTGCCAAAGGACCCAACCAACGCCCGCCAAATTCAGGCGCACCTGTATCTGGTGGAGCTGAGTTAAGCGGAGTAGGGTATGGAAATGGTGACCCCTACCAAGCGGGCTTTGGTGGTCCGCGCGACTCTCAAGGCACGGGTGCACCCTCCTTGGCTGGTGATAGAGCCTCTTATGGCGGAGGTTATGCCGGTGGAGCTGCTGCTTCGGGCTCTGAGACCCGGGATGCCCGCCTTTTCAGTGGCCGTTTGGGGTGGGGCGGGGCTGCAGCCGATTCATCGAGCGCAGGTGCAGCGTTAGCTTCGGGTGCGCAAGGTGCAGGCACTTCAACACCCACACCGTTCTGGCGACAGTCCACCACCATCAGTGCATCGGGCAACGCATACGGCGCGACTGACGAGACGCGCATGCTGACTGCAACCACGCCGCTCGCGCGGGCGCGGAGTCGTGCACAAGG
>DAINNP010000249.1:0-3446 GCA_036735785.1 Rhodoferax sp.
GAGAGACAATACCAGCCTGCACTCTCTTTGCACAGCTTATGACCACCAATACACCGACCGAATCCGCAACTGATCTGGAAATGTCCCAGGGCTACAGCCTGAGCCCCGAGGAATTTGATGAAATTGACACCATCCTGGACGACCTGCGGACCCGCCATGACGAAATTCCCCAATGGGAATTCTGCGAAGGCTTTATGGCCGCGCTCGTGGTTTGCCGTCGCCCGATTGCGGCTGACGAATATTTCCCGGTGCTCCTCGATATGGAAGTCCCGGCCCCCGGCGAGGCCGGTGGATTTACGGATGCCGCTCAAGCTGCGCGTTTCATGGCCCTCTGGACCCGCCGCTGGGACGATGTTGTGCGCGGTCTGGGTGTGGAAATCAACGGCCTGGATGACGAAAACGCCTACCACCCGGAGGTGATGGATGTCCGCGGTGCAGTCGCCTCTTTGCCGGAGGAAGACCGCGCGAAGATGGAGGGCGAAGACTTGCCTTCGTTTGGACAGGTCTGGGCCTTGGGCTTTATGTTCGCCGTGGAGTCCTGGCCGGAAGAGTGGGCCGCCCCGCGCGACAAAGAGGCGGAAAAGTGGCTGGACGCCTCCTTGCAAGCCATCGTCGCGCTCACCGAAGACGACACCGACGAACCCACCATCTCGGTGTTTGACGACAACGGCCCGGCCAGTGTGAGCCAGCGCCGCATCAATGACTTTTCAGATGCCGTGTGGGCGGTTTACGACCTGCGCGAACTCTGGCGCAATTTCGGCCCCCGTGTCGAGACCGTGCGCAAGGAAGCTGAACCTGGCCGCAACGACCCTTGCCACTGCGGCAGCGGCAAGAAGTACAAGAAGTGCCACGGCGCTTAAGGCAGCGAGGTCACCACGGCAACTCCGTGCCATCGTGATTGATGAATCCGCCGCTCTGCTCAGGCTGCAGTTGGTGGATCACTGCCAGCAGGCGTTCGGCAGCGGCGTCTGGTGTGCGCACATCCAGTCCGGTTTTTGCAAACGGGGTGGACAGGCCGGTGTCTACCGTGCCCGGGTGCAGGGCGACACACACCGCATGCGGGTGGCGGCGCTTTAACTCAATGGCTGCGGTGTGCACCAGCTGGTTGAGTGCCGCTTTGCTCGCGCGGTAGCTGTACCACCCGCCCAGCCGGTTATCGCCGATGCTGCCCACCTTGGCTGATAAGGTGACGAAAGCCGTTTTCCCTTCGCGGGTCAACAGCGGCAAAAAGTGCTTCATGAGCAGCGCCGGCCCGATGGCATTGATAGCGAAACTGTGCGCCATGTGCGCGGGGTCGAGCTGTTGCCAGCTTTTCTCCGGGCTCCAGGTGTCGTTGTGCAGAAAACCGGTCGCATCCAGCACCAGCCGGACGGGTAGACCGGTGGCTTGAATAGCCTGTGCCGATGTCCGGATGCTGTCTTCATCCAGCAGATCCAACGCTGGCGTCGTGTGGCGCCCCAAGCCCCAGACTGTTTCAAACTGGCCAGAAGCTTCCAGGCTGCGCAACAGCGCAGCGCCGATACCGCCGCCGGCGCCAATGACGATGGCGCTGCCGCCGCGGGGCAAACTGGTGATTCCGATGCCCTCACCCATGGAAGAACTCCTTCAAATAGCGCGCAGTGAGCTCAGGGAGCTCTTCGGGGATGAAGTGGCCTGCGGCCATGGCTACGCCGGTGACTGTCGCAGCACATTGGGCCTGCCACAGTGCCAGCGGATCAAACAGGCGGTTCACCACACCCCGCTCGCCCCACAACACGAGGGTGTTGCAGGCAATGCGCCCAGCCCCGTTCGGCAGTGCCCGGCTGGCGCGGTCGTGTTCGAGGTCTATGCCTGCGCTGGCCCGGTAGTCCTCGCACATGCTGTGCACCGTGCCCGGCAGCAAAAAACAGCGCTCGTACTCTGCCATGGCCTGCGGCTCAATGAAGGTGGCGCCCGTGCCGCCCCAGCCGCCCAGCTTGGTGTGCAGATAGGGCAGGGGCGCGCCCAGGATCATGGTCTCGGGCAAAGGCGTGGGCTGAATCAGGTGGAACCAGTGGTAATACGCACTGGCATAGGCAAAGTCGGTGGCGGCGTACATGTCCAGCGTGGGGGCGATGTCGATCACGCACAGGCCCTGCACCCGTTCCGGGTGGTCCACTGCGAGCCGGTGGGCGACGCGCCCGCCCCGGTCATGCCCGCAGACGCCGAAGCGGGCGATGCCCAGCGCATCCATCACGGCCACCATATCGGCAGCCAGTGCGCGTTTGCTGTAGTTGCTGTGGTCCGTAAGGCCGGTAGGTTTGCTGGAGTCGCCATAGCCGCGCAAATCCGGCATGACCAAGTAGAAGTCCTGGGCCAGCTGCTGTGTCACCCGGTGCCACAGCGCATGGGTTTGCGGGAAGCCATGCAAGAGCAAAAGCGCGGGCCTGTCACCCGGCGCGTCCTGGGGTACCCGGGCGTGGATGCGCATTCCATGGACCTCGAAATCGCGTTGCTCGAAACCATCAAACCAGGACATGTGTGTCTCCATGCGTGTGCAAAGCCTTGATCTAAGGCTAAGTGATTTGTAAAACAGGGCTTGTCCCGCGTGCAATAGCCACAGGCCGCACTATGATGATCAAGGGATTCACACAGGCATGACATCGATGGGCTTCACCAGTTTTCAACTGCAAGCTTTTCGCTCCAGCATCGGGGCCGCGCTGCTGTCGCTGGCGTGTGCGTGCGCGCCGGCTGCCGCTCAGGTGCTGCGGTTGGCGACCGGCCAGTTTGCGCCCTATGCCACCCAGGAGCGGCCCGACCAGGGTATTGCACTGGACATTGTCCGGCGCGCCTTCGCCTTGGAGGGGTTTGAGGTGGAGTACACCTTCAAGCCCTGGACCCGCACCCTCGAAGAATCGCGCGCCGGCTTGTGGGATGCCACGGCCTATTGGGGCCGCAACCCCGAGAGGGACAAAGGTTTCCTGATCAGTGACAACGTGCTGACCGAGCAGTGGGTGCTGGTGTACCGCCAGGCCGCCTTCAAGGAAGCTCCGTTCGACTGGAGGGGGCTCACTGACCTGAAGGGCCTGCGCATTGGAGTGGTGCAGTCTTACACCTACACCCCGGAGTTCTTGGCTCTGCTGAAGGCGGGCACTTTGAACACGGTTACCGCGCCTGACGACCTGGCGAGCCTGCGCTTGTTGCTTGGCGGGCGTTTGGATGTGGTGCCCATGGAACGCAACGTGGCGTGCTACCTGATGCAGCACCATTTCATGGACAGCGAGGTGCAAGACCTGCGGGCGCACCCCCGGCTTTTTGCCCCGAACTTCACCACCCATGTGATGTTCAGCGACAAGCTGCCCGACAGTGCGGCCCGCTTGCAGGCCTTCAACCGCGGCTTGCGGGCACTGAAGCGAACGCCCTTCTACACAGAAAAGCTCAATTGGCCGGGCTGCCGCTTGAATGCCATGGCCCCGGCGCCAGAGCGC
>DAINNP010000250.1:0-3435 GCA_036735785.1 Rhodoferax sp.
GGTGGCAACGGCTACATCAACGAGTACCCGCTGGGGCGCTTGTGGCGCGATGCCAAGTTGTATGAAATCGGGGCGGGCACCAGCGAGATCCGCCGCATGCTCATCGGACGGGAGCTGTTCGCTGAGACAATGTAGGGGCTATGAAACATGCCATTGCCCGTACCCTGACATCCACACTCCACGGCATCCTGCGCGGCCTGATGCGCGCCTGGGTGCTCATCGTGCCGCTGGTGGTGGCTTTGAGTGTGATCCGGTGGGGGCAGTTGGCGTATTTTTGGCCGCAGGGCTACCAGGCCAGTAGCAGCGACCTTGCCACCGTGGCGGTGCAGGGCTTCCGCTTCGACCTCAAGGTCAGCGCGATTGCCGGCTTTTTGCTGTTGCTGGTGCTCCCCTGGGTGTCGGGCCCGGTGTACCGGCGGCTGGTAACCGGGCTGGTGTGCCTCTATGTGTTTCTCGGGTTTATCAACCTGCACTATTTCGGGTTCTACAAAACCCCGATCGATTCGGTCATCTTCGGTTTGTTTGAGGACGACACGGCCGCCGTGTTGCAGACCATCTGGCACGATTTCCCCGTGGTCGGGACCCTCCTGGCAGTCGCGGCTACCGCGCTGCTGGGGCTGGTGATTCACCGGCGGGTTGTGCACTGGGTAGAGCCCGATACGGTGCTGCAAAAGCGCGCGGTCACTTTGCGCATGTTGGCAGTGGTGGTGGCCTTGTTCGCCTTGTTGTTTGCAGGCAAGGGCACCCTCCGCGAGATGGCATTGCAGCGCCAGCATTTGACGGTGACCACCTCCCAGTTTCTGAACGACATGGTGCCCAACGGCGTCATCGCGCTCAAATACGCGTGGGACAACCGCCGCCAATCGCAAAACCTGTCAGACCCGCTGGTGGGCCTGAAGGCTCTGGGCTTTGACTCGCCACAGGCCGCAGCCCAGGTGCTGGGCCTGCCCCATGCCACCGAGGCAGAGGTGCGTGACGCCCTTTACCGCCACGAGCCGCTACCCGCCGGCACCCCCAAAAAGAACCTGGTGTTTTTCTTGATGGAGTCGTGGAGCGCGGAGCCCATGCTCTACCAAAGCCCCACATTTGACGTGCTGGGCCGCATGGCCCCCACCCTGGACAAGGCCTGCCATTTCAGCAATTTCGAGTCGGCACAGCCGGGCACCCACCCGTCGCTGGAGGCTATTTTGTTTTCGAGCCCGATCACGCCGCTCACCATGGGCGATGCCGGTCGCAAGCCCCTGCCTTGGGGTGTGGCGCAGGTGGCCAAGCAGGCCGGGTATGACACCCTGTTTGTCACCTCGGCCCGCTCCGGCTGGCGCGACCTGAACCGGGTGCTCAAGGTGCAGGGTTTTGACGAAGTCATTGACGCCAACAACCTCAAGGCCGATTACCCCGATGCAACCATCGGGCTCTGGGGCGTGTGGGATAGCTATGTTTACCGCTACCTCGAAAAGCGCATGGCCGCCCAGCCCAAAGACCGGCCCCTGTTTGTGTTTGTGCTCACCGCCACCAACCACCCGCCTTACGACTTGCCCGTCGACTATCAAAAAGTGGCTCTGGACATGTCCCAGTGGAAGGGTGAAACCAGCGAAGCCACTCTGGTGCCCAATCTCCACACCTACCGCTATGCGCATGATTTGTTGGGCGCTTTCGTGCAGCAGGTGCAAAGCGGCCCGCTGAAAGACACCACCCTGATTGCCGCCACCGGCGACCACAATGTGCGCTCCTTCGGCGTGTACGCCGAGCCCAGTCGCCGCTACCTGATGCGGCAGGTGCCATTTGTGATCTGGGGCCCGCAGCTGCGCTGCGGTCAACAGCTAACCCAGCCGGCCAGCCACCGGGACATGTTCAACACGCTGTTTCCGCTGGCCGGTATTGAGGGCAACTACATCAACGCCGGGCGCAACCTGCTCAAAGACGTGCCCGCACCACCCGACCCGATGAATGCGCCGCGCGGCCTTTTCTTCACCGGGGAGGCGCGCAATGCCCAAGGCATGTGGCAGCTCGGTAACCCCAAGTCGTTTGTATGCACCGCGGCCCGACCGCCGCAGCGCTGCGAGTTCAATGCACAAGACGATTTGCAGGAACGTGCCCGGTACGCACTCCTCGATTGGAATGTGCGCATCTCTCTTAAGAAATAATCAGGGCTATGACAGACAAACTCAACGACCTTTTCTCCCGCAACCGCGCATGGGCCGCCGAGATGGAGCGCACCCGTCCGGGCTTTTTCACCGGGCTGGCCAACCAGCAAAAACCCAAGTACATGTGGATCGGCTGCTCGGACAGCCGGGTGCCCGCCAACGAAATCATCGGCCTCGCACCGGGTGAAATTTTTGTGCACCGTAACGTGGCCAACGTGGTGGTGCATTCGGATCTGAATGCGCTGTCCACCA
The DNA here is from genome assembly GCA_036735785.1 of Rhodoferax sp. GTDB lineage: Bacteria > Pseudomonadota > Gammaproteobacteria > Burkholderiales > Burkholderiaceae_C > Allorhodoferax. The sequence continues at coordinate 2,397 of DAINNP010000250.1, forward strand.
TTCAGTTTGCGGTAGAGCGACTCAAGGTCAAGCATGTGATGGTCGTGGGCCACTACGGCTGCTCGGGCGTGCAAGCGGCACTCGAAGGTGCCCGCATCGGCCTGGCCGACAACTGGCTGCGCCATATTCAAGACGTGCGGGACCGCCACCGCGATATTTTGGATGCCATCCCCGACCACGGCAAAGCCGCCGCCTTGTGCGAGCTCAATGTGATCGAACAGGTGATCAACGTGGCGCAAAGCACCGTGCTGCAAGATGCTTGGGCCGCAGGGCAGGAAGTGACGCTGCATGGCTGGGTGTACGGCGTGCACGACGGCCTGGTGCAAGACCTGCACATGACGGTGGGCCGCGAGGACAACCTCGATGCGCTGTACCGGGAAGCCATTTCCGGCGTGCGGCTCATGCCCCGCCACCCCCGTTAAGTACAAAAAAGGCCTGTGGCGCCCATGGAATATGCGCGAGCAGCTATCAAAAATATAGTGAATCTCGCGCATGTTTCCTACCCGGCTTGACTCTTCGGTTGCCTACGACATTGCGCGGGCGCTGCTCGACGGCTTTAACCGCCACTACCAGCTCTTCCGCACCGAGAGTGCGCGCGCCAAGCACAGGTTTGAAACCCGCGATTGGCATGGCCAGCAGCGAGCGCAGCGCGAGCGCATAGAGTTTTATGGCTTGCGGGTGCAAGAGTGTTCGCGCCGGCTGGAGCGCGAATTCAAGGCCGGCGAGCAGGGCGCCGAGGTGTGGCAGCAGATCAAGCTGCACTACATCGGCCTGTTGGTGAATCACCATCAGCCGGAATTGGCCGAGACCTTTTTCAACTCGGTGACCACCAAAATCCTGCACCGCAGTTACTTCCAGAACGATTTCATTTTTGTGCGGCCTGCCGTCAGTACCGAGTACATCGAGAACCTGGACGCGCCGGGCGCCCGCTACCAGCCCACCTACCGCTGCTACTACCCCACGGTGGATGACGTGCAGGCGCAGCTGGTGCGCATGGTGCAGGACTTTGACCTGCGGGTGCCGTTTGAAGACCTGGAGC
>DAINNP010000251.1:0-3429 GCA_036735785.1 Rhodoferax sp.
TGCCAGGGCGACGGTATGGTGAAAGTGGAGATGCACTTTTTGCCCGATGTGTATGTGCCCTGCGACGTGTGCGCCGGCCAGCGCTACAACCGCGAAACGCTGGAAGTGCTCTACAAAGGCAAGAACATCGCCCAGATTCTGGACATGACGGTGGAAGCCGCCTACGAGTTTTTGCACGCGGTGCCCACCATCGCCCGCAAGCTACAAACGCTGCTGGATGTGGGCCTGTCGTACATCCGCCTCGGGCAAGCGGCCACCACGCTGTCCGGTGGCGAAGCACAGCGGGTGAAGCTGGCGCTGGAGCTATCCAAAAAAGACACCGGCCGCACGCTCTATATCCTGGACGAGCCCACCACCGGCCTGCACTTTGCCGACATTGCGCTGCTGCTCAAAGTGCTGCACCAGTTGCGTGACGCGGGCAACACCATCGTCATCATTGAGCACAACCTAGACGTGATCAAAACCGCTGACTGGCTGATCGACATTGGCCCCGAAGGCGGCGCAGGTGGTGGCACCGTGGTCGGCGTGGGTACGCCGGAAGACATTGCCGCCAACCCGGCCAGCCACACGGGGCGCTACTTGAAAGCGCTGCTTTGAACGAGGGTGCCGGCGCCTTTTTAATAAAACAAGGCTCCCGCCCTTATAAAACATGCGCAAGCAGCTACAAATTCAGTAGCAAATAACGGATGGAAAATCAAACGCTGGCAGCAGCCAGCTTGCGATACAGCGTCTGCCGGCTGATGCCCAGCTGGCGGGCGGCCAGCGACACATTGCCGCGCGTGGCCTCCAAGGTCTGCTGGATGGCCACTTGCGAGAGTGCTTGCAAGCTCTGGGGCACCTGCATTGCCGCGGGCTGAGCCCCTAGTGGTGCAGCCCCTGCAGCCACTGCCGGGCCCGGGGAGCTCGCCGCCGCCACAGGCGCCGCGGCTTGTAGCGCCTCCAACAGGTCGTCAGGCATGTGCACCCAGTCCAGCGTGTCTTCGCTGTCTTGCAACATGGCGCAGGCAGTGCGCAGCACGCTGGCGTATTGCCGCAGGTTGCCAGGCCACGGATAGGCCGCCAAGCGGCTGAGCAGCTCCGGGGCGACCTGCACTGCCAAAGAGGGGCTCAGGTCACTCAATAGACGATCAGTGAGTGCTGCGAAGTCACTGCGATCGCGCAGGGCAGGCAAGGTAACTGTCAGGCCATTGATGCGGTAGTACAGGTCGTGGCGGAACTTGCCATTGGCCGCCGCTTCCGCCAGCTTGCAATGGGTAGCGCACACCAGCGCAAAGTCCACCGCCACGGCTTTGCCCGCGCCCACCGGGGTCACGGTGCGCTCTTGCAACACACGCAGCAAGCGGGTTTGCATGGTCAGCGGCATATCGCCGATTTCGTCCAGAAACAAAGTACCGCCGTGGGCCTCGCGCAAGCGGCCGGGGCTGCCCTCTTTGCGCGCACCGGTAAATGCGCCCGCCACATAACCAAACAGCTCGGACTCGATCAGGCTCTCAGGGATAGCCCCGCAGTTGATGGCCACAAAGGGGCCGTCACGGCGCGGGCCGCTCGCGTGCAAAGCGCGGGCAAACATCTCTTTGCCCACCCCCGACTCGCCCTGCACCAGCAGCGGGATCGGCTTGGCCACGATGCGGCGCGCTTTGTCGGCGGCGCTGCGCCAGCGAGCATCACCCGTGTCCAAGGCGCTCAGTGCGTCGACTCCGGGCTTGGCAGCAGGCGTGGCGGCAGCCGCTGGTGCGCCGTGGCTGATAGCGGGCAGCACCGCAGGATCTACCTGAATCTGCGCGAACACGATGGCGCCGTTGTGCAGTCGCAGTTGCTGGGCCTGCTGCGGCCGGCGCTTGTGGCGGGAGAGCAGGTCGTCCAGCCGCACATCCAGCACCCGCTCCAGCAAGGTGGCACCGATGTCACCGGTGTTGAGCCGCAGCAGGGCCAGGCCCACGCGGTTGGCGCCCACAATCCAGCCGTCGTCTGACAGCGCAATGATGCCTTCGGCCACACTGCCGATGCCCTCCGGGTGCGCATGCAAATGCAGCCGGATATTGCGCTTACAGGTAGCCACCATGAGGCGGTTTTCAATCATGCGGGCGGCGGTGCTGACCAGCCCCAAGGTGTGCGCGTGGCCATTGCGGTGGTCGCCGGAGATATCCAGAATGCCGCTTAACTCGCCAGTGGCCGACAGAATGGGCGATGCCGCGCAAGTCAAGAAACCATTGCGCTCCAGGAAATGCTCCGAGCCATGGATCTCCACCGCACCGCGCTCCACCAGCGCTGTGCCGATGGCGTTGGTGCCCCGGTGGCTTTCGTTCCAAGATGCGCCGCTGGCCAGGGCCACCCGTTCGGCCTTGTCTACAAAATGCGGGTCGCCCAGGGTGTGCATCAACATGCCGGCCGAATCGGCCAGCACCACTACGCTCTGGCTTTGGCGCACCTGGTCAAACACATACTCCATGACCGGGCGCGAGTGGGCCAATAGCGCATGGTTGCTCGCCAGCACGTGGCGCAAGTGGTGGGTGCTCGCATGTTCGGGTGCCACCCGGGCCGTGGGTGCCAAACCGGCCGCCATGCTGCGGTGCCACGAGCGAGCCAGCCGCTCATCCACCATACCGGCCGGGCACTGCCCGGTTTCCAGGAGCTGCTGTCGGGCCTGGCGCAAGGCCAGCAAAGGGGAAGGTGATCGCACGTTGTCTCCTGCGCGGAATCATGTCGCCCCGCTTCTCAGCCCAGTATGGGGGTTGCGCGCGCGGCGAGCAATGGCACAGCCCCTCAAAACTGTCCGAATGTTCCATTTTGTGACACCTGTCACTGTGGCAAAGCGCGACAACACTGCTCGGCGGACACCCGAACGCACTGAGCGACACAGAAAAACCCCAATGAAATCAACGCTGGAGATACGCATTTGCAGGTGGCACGCCTCTTGAGTAACAAGCCCACCTGACGGAGGCCACTCCGCAGGACATCAAACCAAGCACAAGAGGACGACAACCATGGCTATTTACGCAGCACCCGGCGCAGCAGGCGCCAAGATTTCGTACAAATCCCAGTACAACAACTTCATCGGCGGCAAGTGGGTTGCTCCGGTCAAGGGTCAGTACTTTGACGTCATCACCCCGGTCACCGGCAAGGTCTACACCCAGGCTGCTCGCTCCACCGCAGAAGACATTGAACTGGCACTGGACGCTGCCCACGCCGCCAGCGACGCCTGGGGCAAGACCGATGCGGCCACCCGCAGCAACATCTTGCTCAAAATTGCCGACCGCATCGAGCAAAACCTGGAGCTGCTGGCCTACGCAGAAACCGTGGACAACGGCAAAGCCATCCGCGAAACGCTGAATGCCGATATCCCCCTGACCGTGGACCACTTCCGCTACTTTGCGGGCTGCGTGCGTGCACAAGAAGGTGCCTTGTCCAACATCGACGAGAACACCGTGG
>DAINNP010000252.1:0-3390 GCA_036735785.1 Rhodoferax sp.
GTGCGCTGTGCGTGGCCTACAGCGGCCAGTGCTACATCAGCGCCGCCCACACCGGCCGCAGTGCCAACCGGGGTGAGTGCAGCCAAGCCTGTCGCCTGCCCTACCAGGTGGTAGACGACAAGGGCCGCTTTGTGGCGCATGACAAGCATGTGCTCTCGATGAAAGACAACAACCAGAGCGAGAACCTGGCCGCGTTGGTGGATGCGGGCATCCGCAGCTTCAAAATCGAGGGGCGCTACAAGGACATGGGTTATGTGAAGAACATCACCGCCCATTACCGCAAGCTGCTGGACCGCTTGATCGAAGATCGCCAGTACTCCGATCAGCCCCACCATTTCCCGCTTTCGCGCAGCAGCAGCGGTAGCACCAGCTTCACGTTTGAGCCCGATCCCAACCAGAACTTCAACCGCGAGTTCACCGATTACTTTGTGCAGGGGCGCCAGATCGACATCGGCGCCTTTGATAGCCCCAAGAACCCGGGCCAGCCGATTGGCTATGTGACCAAGGTCAACCCCGACAGTGTGGAGTTGGAGCTGAGCGACCGCAGCAAGGCTTTGAGCAATGGCGACGGTCTCTGCTACTACGACTTGCAAAAGGAGCTGGTGGGCCTGGCCATCAACCGGGCCGAAGCCATCAACGCGGCCAAGGGTTTGTGGCGGGTATTCCCCAAAGACCCCCTCCCTGGCCTCAAGGACCTGCGCAAGGGGGTGGAGGTCAACCGCAACCGGGATGTGAACTGGACCCGGGTGCTCGATAAAAAGAGCAGCGACCGCCGTATCGGAGTCTGGGCGGTGTTGGCGGAAACCGATGGCGGCATGGCACTGACCCTGACCGACGAAGACGGATTTACCGCCACCGCCCGCACCAGCCTGCCCTTGGAGTTGGCCAAAGACCCCGCGACTGCGCTCGACACCTTGCGCGCGAACGTAAGCAAGATGGGCACTACGATTTTTGCCACACTCGATGTGCAGGTGCAGTTCAGCCAGCCGTGGTTTGTGCCCGCGTCAGTGCTGAACCCTTTGCGGCGCGAAGCTGTCGAGGCGCTGGAGCGTGCCCGCACGCAGGGCTTTGTGCGTTTAGCGCCCGGCCATGTGGTGGAACCGCCGGTGGCATATCCGGAAGACACACTTAGCTACCTGGCCAACGTGTTTAACCAGGCAGCGCACGGTTTTTACGCCAAGCACGGGGTGAAAGTCATTGCGCCCGCCTATGAGGCGATTGAAGAGTTGGGTGAAGTGAGCCTGATGATCACCAAGCACTGCGTGCGCTTTTCGCTCAGCCTGTGCCCCAAGCAAGCCAAGGGCGTGACGGGGGTGCAAGGGCAGGTCAAAGCCGAGCCCTTGCAACTGATCAATGGCAAAGAGAAGCTCACCCTGCGGTTTGACTGCAAACCCTGCGAAATGCATGTGGTGGGCAAGATGAAAACGGGTGTTGCCAACCAAAGCCGCTTGGAGCTGCTGGAGGCCGCGAACCCGGTGCAAGGCGTGCCCATGACCTTCCACAAAACCCGCCCGAAACAAGAGTTCGGGCACTGATCGCTTAGTGGGGGCGCTGGGGCGGGCGCTCTTCAGGCGCCTGCGTCTGCAGCAGCTGGCGCATGAAATACAGCCCCAGCACCATATTGCCCACCGCAAACACCACCACCGCGATGGCCGCTGCGGGCTGCAGTGTGTGGTGTTGCACGATCCAAACCAGCGCCGTCGACAGTGCATTCAACACCAGCATGAGCCAGAAGGCCGGCTTGCGGGGTTGAAGCAAACGGCGCAGGTACTTCACTTCAGCTCAGTGACAAAGTTTTCACGGCTGCGGCGCACCTTTTTAAGGTTCACCAACCAGTCGCCTTCGTCGGCGCGGTAGCCCAAAGGCATGATCACCACGCTGCGCAAGCCGCGCTTGTCCAGGCCCAAGATTTCGTCCACGGCTTTGGGGTCAAAACCTTCCATGGGGGTGGCATCGACTTTCTCTTCAGCAGCCGCAATCAGGGCGGTGCCCACGCCAATATAGGCCTGGCGGGCAGCGTGCTGGTAGTTCACTTCGGCCTCGCGGGGCACGTAAGCGCCCAAAATCATCTTGCGGTAGTTTTCCCAACCTTCGTTCACGAAACCGCGCTCGGTGTTGACCAAGTCGAAAGACGCATTGATGCGCTCCGCGGTGTAGTTGTCCCAGGCGGCAAATACCAACAGGTGCGAGCCATCGGTGATCTGCGCTTGGTTCCAAGCCACGGGCACGATTTTTTCGCGCAACTCTTTGTTGCTCACCACGATCAGCTCATAAGGCTGCAAGCCGCTGGAAGTGGCCGTCAGGCGCACGGCTTCCAAGATGCGGTCCAGCTTGTCCTGGGGGACTGCTTTGGCGGGGTTGAATTTCTTGGCGGCGTAGCGCCACTGGAGTGTGCTGATGAGGTCGGACATCAAATGCTTTCTAAAGTTGGGAGGCCGCAACCAGGTTGGCTACCGCCGGAAGTCGACAAATGGGGACTGTAGTGGCAAAAAAAAGGGGCCTGTAGGCCCCTTGTGTCAAACCGGCGTCCCAAACGGGAAATTAACCCACCCACTTGCGCGCATTGCGCCACAGCTGCATCCACGGGCTGAATTCGCTCTTGTCCAAGCTGGTCCAGCTCATCTGCACGTTGCGGAACACACGCTCGGGGTGCGGCATCATGGCGGTGAAGCGGCCGTCTGCGGTGGTGACCGCGGTCAGGCCACCGGCGCTGCCATTCGGGTTGAACGGATAGGCCTCGGTCGCGGCACCGGTGTTGTCCACATAGCGCATAGCGGCGATGGCCTTGTCCGCGTTGCCACGGTACTTGAAGTTGGCATAGCCCTCGCCGTGTGCCACCGCAATCGGCAGGCGCATGCCGGCCAAGTCGGTGAAGAACAAAGACGGAGACTCCAGTACTTCCACCAGCGAGAGGCGGGCTTCAAAGCGCTCGCTCTGGTTGGTGGTAAAGCGTGGCCAGTCTTGCGCGCCGGGGATGATGTCGGCCAGCTCGGCAAACATCTGGCAGCCGTTGCACACGCCCAGGCCAAAGGTGTCCTGGCGGGCAAAGAAGGCCTTGAACTGCTCAGACAGCACGTCGTTGAACGTGATGCTGCGCGCCCAGCCGATGCCAGCACCCAAGGTGTCGCCGTAGCTGAAACCGCCGCAAGCGACCACGCCCTTGAAGTCCTGCAGTTTGGCGCGGCCGGTCTGCAAGTCGGTCATGTGCACGTCATAAGCTTCAAAGCCGGCCTCGGTGAAGGCGTAGGCCATTTCCACATGGGAGTTCACGCCCTGCTCGCGCAGCACGGCCACCTTGGGGCGACTCGTCATCACCGCAGGTGATTGCAAAGCCGTGGCAGGCGCTCCTGATTTGATAGCTGCCTGCGCAGATTCCACAAGCGCCAGAGC
>DAINNP010000253.1:0-3383 GCA_036735785.1 Rhodoferax sp.
GGCATCGTGGAGCGCTTTGCCGAGCCCGATGGCGTGGCCATGCTGCCGGTGACTTTGCGCAACGTGGAAGCTGCGCTGAAGGTCAAGGGTCTGAACGCCGAGCAGGACAAACCTGCAGCACAAGGCGCCACGGCTAAGGCGCCGGCCGGCAAGGTGCGCACCTTCCAGCCGGGGACGGACGCCGACATCATTGCTTGGTACCGCAAGGTGCTGCGCTACGACGAAACCAATATCTCCCGCAGCCAGGCAGCCCGCGAACTGGGCGCCAAGCTGCCCAAGCCGTCTACCCCTTACGACCGCGACTATGTGCAAACGCGCATGCTCTCGCTCTTAGACGGCCGCCCCGGCGCCAAAACGCTGGATCTGCCCCAGCCCCAGAGCCAGGACCCACGCCCCTTCGAGGTGGTAGGCATACCCCTCACCCCCGGCTTCCATGTGGTGGAGATCGCCTCCCAAAAGTTGGGTACCAGCCTGCTGGATGCGCGCTATGGCGATAGCCGCACCATGTATGTCCGCACCGCCGCGCTGGTGACCAACCTGGGTGTGCACTTCAAGCTGGGCCGCGAGAATGCGCTCGCCTGGGTGACCTCGCTGGACAAGGGCAAGCCCGTGGCCGGTGCCCAAGTCGTGGTGTCCGATTGCCGGGGCCAAGAAGTGGCCCGTGGCCAGACCGATGCCCGGGGCATTGCCACCCTCAATGGCGTGTCGCCCCAAGCGCCCCGCTGCAACGGGGAAGACGGCTACTACAGCAGCGCCTACTTTGTGAGCGCCCGCGCCGCCCAGCCTGCGGCCGACGGCAAAGGCACGGTGCAAGACCTGGCCTTTACCTGGAGCGACTGGAACCGCGGCATTGAACCCTGGCGCTTCAACGTGCCCACCAGCCGCCAGCCCCTGCCCGACGAAGTCGCCCACACCATCTTCGACCGCACCCTGCTCCGCGCAGGCGAAACCGTGTCCATGAAGCACGTGTTGCGCACCCAGACCAGCAAAGGCTTCGGCTTACCGGACACCAAACCCGACACACTACTCATCACCCACATGGGCAGCGGCCAGCAATACGCACTGCAACTCGGGTGGCGCAAAACCGCCACCGGCGGCTTGAGTGCAGAAAACAGCTTCTCCATCCCCCAAGGCGCCAAGCTGGGTGCTTACCAGGTGCAGCTCACCAGTGTCAATGGCCGGCAGGACTTTTACACCGGCGAGTTCCGGGTCGAAGAGTTCCGGCTGCCGGTGCTGGAGGGCCGTGTCACCCCCACCGAGAAAAAGCCCTTGGTCAACGCCACCCAGGTGCCGGTGGATGTGCAGATCAACTACGTCTCTGGTGGCGGCGCGGTCAACCTGCCGGTGCGCGTGTCGGCCTTGGTGCGGGCCAAAGGCCTGAACTATGCGGACTTCAGTGAGTTCAGCTTCTCGCCACCGCAGGTGGGGCAGCAAGCCCGCTCGGACGAAGGCGAAGAAGAAAACACGGCTAGCGCCGATGCGCGCGTCATCGCCGACAAAATGCCGATCACCCTGGACAAGAACGGCGGCGGCAAGCTGACTATTGCCGATGTGCCCAAGAGCCGCCAGCCGCAAGACCTGCTGCTGGAAGCCACCTACTCCGACCCCAACGGCGAAGTGCAAACCATACGCAGCACCCAGACTCTGTGGCCTGCCAGCGTGATTGCCGGTATCAAGACCGAGGGCTGGGTTTCCAGCGGACAGAAGATCAAGTTCCGCGCGCTCGCCTTGGACTTGTCCGGCAAACCGCAAGCCGGTGTGGCGCTGGAGGTGAAAGCCACCGCCCGCATCACCACCACCACGCGCAAGCGCATGGTGGGCGGCTTCTACACCTACGACAACAAAACCAGCACCAAAGAACTGGGTAGCGTGTGCTCCGGCAAGAGCGATGCCCGCGGCCTGCTGCTGTGCGAAACCGAGGTCAACGAGGCCGGCCAGGTGGAGCTGGTGGTGACCGCCAAAGACGGCGCGGGCAACAGCATCCAAGCGGCCAGCAGCGTGTATGTGACCAAACAAGGCGAACTTTGGTTCGGTGGCGACAACAACGACCGCATCGACCTGCTGCCCGAAAAGAAAAGCTACCAAGCCGGCGAGACGGCCAACTTCCAGGTGCGCATGCCCTTCCGCTTTGCGACTGCACTGGTAGCCGTGGAACGCGAAGGCATTGTGCACACCGAGGTGGTGGAGCTCAACGGCCAGGACCCGACTATTCACCTGAAGATTCAGGAAGGCTGGGGCCCCAATGTGTATGTGAGCGCACTGGTGCTGCGCGGCCGCCTGCGCGAGGTGCCGTGGTACAGCTTCTTCACCTGGGGCTACAAGGCTCCGCGCGAGTGGTGGACCAGCTTCTGGTACGAGGGGCGCGAATACGTGGCACCCACTGCACTGGTGGACCTGAGCAAGCCCGCCTTCAGGCTGGGTGTGGCTGAAATCCGCGTGGGCACGCAGGCGCATGAACTGAATGTGAGCGTCAAGGCCGACAAGGAAAGCTACGCCGTGCGCGGCAAGGCGCAGGTCACCATCACGGTCAAACTGCCCAACGGCCAGCCGGCAGCAGGGGCCGAAGTGGCTCTGGCCGCTGTGGACCAGGCCCTGCTGGAGCTGATGCCCAACCGCAGCTGGAACCTGCTGGATGCCATGTTGCAGCGGCGCAGCTGGGGCGTGGAAACATCCACCGCGCAAATGGAAATCATCGGCCGGCGCCACTATGGCCGCAAGGCCGTGGCGCCGGGTGGCGGTGGCGGTGGCCACAGCGGTGCGCGTGAGCTGCTGGAGACCCTGCTGCTTTGGAAGCCAGCGCTCAAGCTGGATGCCAATGGCCAAGCCCAAGTGACGGTGCCGCTCAACGATGCACTCACCACCTTCAAGATTGTGGCAGTGGCCGATGCCTCCACCGGCTTGTTTGGCACCGGCAGCACCAGCATCCGCGCCACGCAAGATTTGCAGATCATCAGCGGCCTGCCGCCCCTGGTGCGTGAGGACGACCAGTACCGCGCCCAACTGACCCTGCGCAACACCACCAAGCAGGCCATGAAGGTGCTGGTGACCCCGCGGGCCACGCTATTAAATTTAGAGCAACAAACCATTGATATACCTGCGGGAGATGCCCGTGAGGTTGCATGGAATGTGACTGCACCGGCCCAGCTGGCGCTGACTCGCAACGAAGCCATCCTATGGGAGATTGAAGCCAAGGACACCATCAGCGGCGCCAAAGACGCGTTGAAGGCCCGCCAGCGCATCGTGCCTGCCGTGCCGCTCACGGTGCAGCAGGCCACGCTGGTGCAGATCGATGGTCCGCTCACCATGGACGTGAATGCGCCTGCCGATGCCCTGCCCGGCCGTGGCGGCCTGAAGATGGCGCTGCAACCCAAGCTGGCCGAAGG
>DAINNP010000254.1:0-3342 GCA_036735785.1 Rhodoferax sp.
CAGCTCATCATCAACCGCGAGTGGGGCCTGGCCAAAAACGAAAACCCGAGCCAGGGCGCCTTCATCATCGAAGAGCTGACCGAGCTGGTCGAAGAGGCGGTGCTCAAAGAGTTCGAAGCTATTGCCGACCGCGGCGGCGTGCTGGGTGCGATGGAGACCGGCTACCAGCGCGGCAAGATCCAAGACGAATCCATGCACTACGAAATGCTCAAGCACACCGGCGAGCTGCCCATCATCGGCGTGAACACCTTCCGCAACCCGCATGGCGACCAGGTGATGGAAAAGCTGGAGCTCGCCCGCAGCACCGACGAAGAAAAGCAAAGCCAACTGCAGCGCTTGGCAGATTTCCACGCCCTGCACGCCGCCGAGGCGCCCGCCATGCTCAAGAAGCTGCAGCAGGCCGTGATCGACAACGTCAACGTGTTTGAGGTGTTGATGGATGCGGTGCGCGTGTGCTCGCTGGGGCAAATTACCAGCACCTTGTTCGAGGTGGGCGGGCAATACCGGCGCAATATGTAAGCCTCTGGTGCGCTTATTGCTTGCAAGGCCCTGAGCCGTTGGAACCCGCGTGGCGGGTGGCTCTGAGGATCGGGCCTTGCATATGCTGTCAAAAATTTCGCACTGGTTGGGGCGCTTGAGTGTCGGGCGCAAGCTCACACTCATTTATCTGCTGGATCTGACGGCGGTCATTTATGTCTCCGGCATCCTGATCCACGAAAAGTACCTCGCCATCGACTTTGCCCGCAAAGAGATTGTGGGCGCCAATTACGCCGAGGTGGTACGGCGCAGCCTGATGGATACCGTTCTCGTTGCTCCGGCCGACGCCGCAGCTGCCCGTGCGCAGGCCCTTCAATCAATGGAGCAGGCGCAAGCAGCATATGACAGCCAACTCAACACCGACACCCCCTCGGCGCACCTGCACGCCCTGTTATCCGGTACTCCCTCAGCGCCCGAGCATGGCTTGCTGGTCGCACAAGCCCGGGACCTGCTCACGGTCGTGGGCAATCAATCCAATCTGATTCTGGATCCGGACCTCGACAGCTACTACGTGATGTCGCTGACCCTGTTGCGCCTGCCGGAGCTGCTGCAAGTCATGTTGGACACCCACAACCTGATGCGCCATTGGGATACTCGCGTTCCCGGCTTCAGCCCCAACGCCCAGTTACTCACGGTATTGGGCCGGCTGGATGCGGTGCAGCAGGGCCTGGAGTCGGACTACGAGCAAGCCTGGTTGGCCGGCACGCCCGAGTTGCAAGCGGCGCTCAAGCCGGGGCGCGACGCGCTGCAACAGTCGCTGGTCGAGTTCACCCGCGCTGTGCGGGACATCAACACCGCCAACATCACGCCCGAGCAGATAGACCGCCTCGATGCGAGCTCCCAGAAGGCACTGCAAGACCTGTCGGTGAGCTGGCAGACCGGTATTGCGCAGTTAGAACTCTTGCTGACCCAGCGGGTGGATACCTTGTTTCAGCGCATGTGGATCCACCTGGGCACGGCCTTGCTGCTGTTGGGCTGCATTTTGAGCTTGGTGTATTTGGTGGCCAGCCAGATCGCCAAGCCCTTGCAGGGCCTGGCCCGTGTCGCCCACGATGTGCGGCGCAACGCGGACTACACCTTGCGGGCCGAGTGGCACAGCCGTGATGAGATTGGCCAACTCTTTTCCGCCTTCAACGGCATGCTGGCCCAGCTGGACCGCGATCGCCTGGTGCAACAAGAGCTGGCCGCCAGCGCCCGCGCGGCAGAGGCCCAGCGCGAGCTGGTGGAGGCCTTCCCTATCCCCATTGTGGTGACCTCGGTGCCAGACCACGAGGTGCTGCACGTCAACACCCCGGCCCGGCCGTGGTTGGGTGGCCGCACCGATGACCCGTGGCGCCATGGCCTGGAGCCCGGGGTGCGCGGGCGCTTTTTCCAGCGCCTGGCCGACTTTGATGCGGTGGATGAGTTCGAGGTGCGCTGGCACGGTGGCGCCACCCCGTCGTGGGCGGTGCTGTCCGCGCGGCGACTGAATTACCAGGGGCGCGACGCGGTGCTCACCGCCTTCACCCCGATCAACAAGCTCAAGGTGATGGAGCAGCGGCTCGAGCTGTGGGCCAAGGTGTTTGAAGCCTCCAGCGAGGGCATCATCATCATGGACGAGAGCCGCAAGATCATCAGCGTGAACCACGCCTTCTGCCGCAGCACCGGGCACGACATTTACGAGGCATTGGGCCGCGACTTGAGCTTTGTCATGCAGACCCCGCAAGACGCGGTCTGGTCCGAGCTGGAGAGCCACAACGACTGGCAAGGCGAAGTGCGCTTCTGCAAACAAAACGGCGATACCTATCCCGCCTGGCTGATGGTGTCTTCGGTGCACAAGAGTGCCACCAGCGGCGAGGTGGTGAACTACATCGGTATCTCCATCGACATCACCGACCGCAAGGCCAAAGAAGAGCGCATCCGCTTTCTGGCCCAGCACGATGTGCTGACCGAGCTGCCCAACCGTGCCTTGTGCCAGCAGCGGCTGGGCGAGGCCCTGGTGAGTGCGCGCAGCAGCGGCGAGAAAGTGGCCGTGCTGTTTATCGACCTCGATCGCTTCAAAGCCATCAATGACACCCTGGGCCACCATATTGGCGACGGGCTGCTGCGCACCGTGGCGCGCCGCCTGTCGGCCGCAGTGCGCACCGATGACACCGTGAGCCGCCTGGGCGGCGACGAGTTTGTCATTGTGCTGCGCCATGTGGGCGACCTGGATGAACTGCACGCCTTGGTCAATGACCGGCTGATTCCGTCTATCCGCCAGACCGCAACGGTCGATGGGCATGTGCTCTCGGTGTCGTGCAGTGTGGGCGTGGCACTCTTTCCCGATGACGCGCTGGACCAGGATGAGCTGATGCGCCGTGCCGATGCAGCCATGTACGAGGCCAAATCAGCCGGCCGCGACATGGCGCGCTTCTTTTCCCCCGAAACCGACCAGCGGGTGTTGGCGCGGCAGACCATGGAAACCCAGCTGCGCCAGGCGCTCGCCAATGATGAGTTCAGCCTGCACTACCAGCCGCGGCTGAACGCCCGCACCCGCAAGGTGCAGGGTGCCGAAGCCCTGCTGCGCTGGAAAAACCCGCTGCTGGGCCAGGTGCCGCCGGGCGAGTTCATCCATGTGGCCGAAGAAAGTGGCTTGATCAAACCCATAGGCGCCTGGGTGCTGCGCGAGGCCTGCCGCAACTGGATGGCCCTGGAGGCCCAAGGCGTCTGCAAGGGGCTGGAGCTGTCGGTCAACCTGTCGGTCGCCCAACTGGCCGACCCGGAGCTGGTGGACCAGCTGATTGCGGTGCTGCGCGATACCCGCATGCCCCCGGCCCAACTGGA
>DAINNP010000255.1:0-3325 GCA_036735785.1 Rhodoferax sp.
GGGCGTGGGCAGCGAGTACAGCTGCAGGCGGTCCGGGTGTTGTGCGGGCCACTTGGTGGTGATGGGAAAGGCGGACAAATCAGTCATACACATAGTCCAAAATGCTCTGTTTTTGATAGCTGCTCGCGCACATTCTACGAAGGCTATAGGCCTAAACGACTTAAACTAGCGCCCCAATGCCATCCCACTGCGAGCCCAAGCCCTGATGCCAACAACACCCTCTACCCCAGCCCCTGAGGCGCCCCAAGCGGTGTCGTTCTGGCAGGCATTGCTGTTCTGGTGGAAGCTGGGTTGGGTGAGCTTTGGCGGGCCCGCAGGCCAGATCGCCATGATGCACCAGGAGCTGGTGGAGCGCAGGCGGTGGATTTCCGAGAAGCGCTTTTTGCACGCCCTGAACTACTGCATGGTGCTGCCCGGCCCGGAGGCGCAGCAGCTTGCCACCTACATCGGCTGGCTCATGCACCGCACCTGGGGCGGCGTGGTGGCGGGTGGCTTGTTTGTGCTGCCCTCGCTGTTCATGCTGGTGGGCTTGTCGTGGGTGTACATCGCCTTTGGCGATGTGGCCTGGGTGGCGGGCATTTTTTACGGCATCAAACCCGCGGTGACGGCCATCGTGGTGCAAGCGGCCCACCGCATCGGCTCGCGCGCGCTCAAAAACGGCGCACTCTGGGCGATTGCGGCGGCATCGTTTGTGGCCATCTTTGCCTTGCAGCTGCCCTTCCCGCTCATCGTGCTCTCTGCGGCCGCCATCGGCTGGGCGGGCGGGCGCTGGGCGCCGCAGTGGTTTCAGCTGGGCGGCGGGCACGGCGCTGCAAAGGCCAGCCAAGGCTCGGCAATCATTGATGACAACACCCCCACACCGGCGCACGCGCTCTTTCGTTGGAGCCGGCTCGGCGTGGTGGTAGCAAGTGGTGCCGCGCTGTGGGCACTGCCCATGGGCTGGCTGACCCTGCAGTTCGGCTGGGACCATACGCTCACACAAATGGGCTGGTTTTTTACCAAGGCCGCGCTGCTCACCTTTGGCGGCGCTTATGCGGTGTTGCCCTATGTGTTTCAGGGCGCGGTAGGCCATTACGGCTGGCTCACCCCCACCCAGATGATGGATGGCCTGGCCTTGGGCGAAACCACGCCGGGCCCACTGATCATGGTGGTGGCCTTTGTGGGTTTTGTGGGCGGCTATGTGAAAGCCGTGTTCGGGCCCGACCAGCTGTTTTTGGCGGGCGCCGTGGCGGCCACACTGGTGACCTGGTTCACCTTTTTGCCCTCGTTTGTATTCATTCTGGCCGGCGGCCCGCTGGTAGAGACCACGCACAACAAGCTGAGCTTCACCGCGCCGCTAACTGCCATTACCGCTGCCGTGGTGGGTGTGATATTGAATTTGGCGCTGTTTTTCGGCTACCACCTGCTGTGGCCGCAGGGTTTTGCCGGCCCGTTTGACGCAGTCTCTGCCGCTATTGCCATCGCCGCGGGCGTGGCGCTTTTCAAATACCAACGCAGCGTGATGCAGGTGCTTGCTGCCTGCGGCCTGCTGGGCCTGGCGCTTAGCGCAGTGCGAGCACTGTAGGCGCCTGCAGCGCCGGGCTCTGCTGGCCCAGCTTGAAGAAGGCCACCGACTCCACCAACTGCTGCGCCTCGTGCCGCAGGCCGCTGGCGGCTGCGGCAATCTCTTCCACCATGGCGGCGTTTTGCTGCGTGGTCTGGTCGATGAGCGCAATCGCTTGCCCCACCTGCTGCACGCCGGTGCTCTGCTCGGAGCTGGCGGCGCTGATCTCGCCCATGATGTCGGTCACATGGCGGATCGAGCCCACCACCTGCGACATCGATTGCCCGGCTTTAGCCACCAGCGCATTGCCGCGCTCCACCCGCTCCAGGCTCGCGTCGATCAGGCTTTTGACTTCTTTGGCCGCCGCCGCAGAGCGCCCAGCCAGCGAGCGCACCTCGGATGCCACCACCGCAAACCCCCGCCCCTGCTCGCCGGCGCGCGCCGCCTCGACCGCGGCGTTCAGCGCCAGGATGTTGGTCTGGAAGGCAATGCCGTCAATCACGCTGATGATGTCCACAATGCGGCGCGAACTGTCGTTGATTTCCTGCATGGTGCTCACCACATTAGCGACCACCTCGCCCCCTTGGCTGGCGGCGTCTGAGGCCGTACGGGCCAGCGCATCGGCGCGGGCGGCGCGTTGGGCGTTCACCCGCACCGTGTCGCCCAGTGCCTCCATGGAGGCGGCAGTCTGCTGAATGGCGCCGGCCTGCTGTTCGGTGCGGCTGGAGAGGTCGTGGTTGCCCGAGGCGATTTCTACGCTCGCGCCCGACACCGCCTCAGACGACTGCCGCACGCGCGCCACCACCTCGCTCAGGCTGTGTTGCATTTCGCCCAGCTGCGCCATCAGGCTGTGCGGTGCTGCGGCGGTACGCAAATCCGCGCTGAAGTCACCCGCGCTCAGGCGCTGCGCGACCTCGTTGGCTTGCGCCGGCTCGCAGCCCAGTTGCGCGGTGATGTTGCGCACCGTGCTCCAACCAAACGTGATGGCGCAGAGCAGCCCGAAACCGATCAGGCCCACGCTGCCCCACCACTGGGTGCGGTAACGGCCGCCCGCAGCCTCAAACTCGGTTTTGGCCCCCTCGATCTGGAGTTGTTGCAGCGCCTGAATGCTGCGGTTCACGGGCGCAGACAAGGGCGTCATCTTTTCCACCATGGCGCCCTGGGCGGTGGTGATGTCGTTTTCTAGCAAGGCGGTCACAGCGGGCTTGAGGCCTTGTTCGTCATAGGCTTTGAAGGATTTCTCCCAGTCAGCGGCCAGTGTTTCGGCCTCACCCTCGAGTGGATGCTCGCGATACTGCGCCCAGGTGCCGGCAATCTGCTTTTGGTTGGCGGCGATCTCTTTGACGCTGGAGGCAATCACATCCGGCAAAGGGTTGGCCAAGGCCTGCGCCACATGCATGCGGCTGCTGAAGGTCAGGGCATCTATTTGCCCCAGCGTCACCGCAGGCACGGTGCGCTCTTGGTACACCGAGCGCAAGGCGTCGTTGGACTGCCGTGCACCGTAGACACCAAAGCCACCAATCACCAATAACAAAGCCGCCAGACTGGCAACCAACACAAACAGCCGGGTGGACACGCGCATGACAACCTCTGGAAAACAAGCACCCCGGACGGGGTGGGCAAACCCGATTGAATGAGCAGTTTGTGAAGGTTTTATGACGTTGTTACATCTGGGGGTATGCGTAGGGTCAATACTCGTTGGATCGTCTGAATAACGAGTTAGCTATGAAATTTATAGCTACTTGCGCAATCAGTATGGGCGCTAGAGTCCCAAAACATATA
>DAINNP010000256.1:0-3312 GCA_036735785.1 Rhodoferax sp.
GCCACGATTCAAGACGGGGAATGCGCCATCGTCTTGAACCTGGACCCCGCGCAAACCGCCGCCCTGGGTTGGTATGGTGACATCGATCTCCAGCCAATCAACACCAGCAAACCCTGCCAATGGATGTTGACTGAACCCGCCCGAAATTCAGAAATGCCCGCTGGCGTTGATCGCACCATCTGGGGAGCTCACACCTTGGTACAGCACCCGGTAGCAGATTCAGAAATGTTCTGGATCTTGAAACGGCAGTAACGCCTCCCCCAGGAAGGCTGGCGCCTCAGTACATACGTAAACGGGCAGCCTTGAATCGCAGCCGGAATGTAGAACCTCGACCGGGGACGCTCTCAATCAATAGTTCCGCACCATGCCGCTGGGCCACATGCTTCACGATGGCCAAACCGAGGCCTGTGCCGCCAGTGTCCCTTGAACGGCTCCTGTCCACCCGGTAGAAACGTTCGGTCAGGCGGGGCAAATGTTCAGGCGCAATGCCCGGGCCGGTGTCTTGCACCGACAGCTCGGCTTCGCCATCGCCGGTTTTGCACCATTGCACCACGATCGATTTGTCCGCGGGGGTATACCGGATCGCATTGCCGATCAAGTTGAACACCGCACTGTGAATTTCGGTGGCAGACCCTGTCACGGCCACTGCATCAGCTACTGTGAACTGGATGTCCTGGGCTCTGCCCCACAGCAGCACCGACAAATTGTGGGCTTCCTGCTTGCATTGCTGCAAAAGCTGCACCATGTCGACCAGATCAGCGCCCGAAGGTGCGGGGCTTCCTTCCAAGCGTGACAGTGTGAGCAAATCGTCCACCAGACTCTGCATGCGCGTGGCCTGCTGAGACATCAAGCCGAGGTACTTCCCCTGCTCAGTCTCGTCCAAGGGCAACGTCTGCAGCGTTTCAACAAAACCCGCCAAGACGGTCAAAGGGGTGCGAATCTCGTGCGATACGTTAGCCACAAAATCACGGCGCATGGCCTCCGCCTGCTCCAAGGCGGTGATGTCGCGTGACAGCAGCAGATTGCGACCTTCGCCGTAGGGGTGCAAATGCACCGACAACTGAACAGGCTTGGATCCTGTGTTTTCCCGCCCGGGCATAACAAGCCCGTGGCTGAATTCTTGACCCGCGTAATAACTGGCAAAGCCCGGATCACGCACCAGATTGCCGAAGTGCTGCAGCATGTCACGGCGCGCATCAAAACCGAAGTGTTGGCCCGCCATTTGGTTGAACCACTCGATACGACCGGCAGCATCTAACAACACCACCCCGTTGGGAGAGGCCTGTAGCGCCGCTAAAAAGTCCTGCAGCTTGGTGTCACCTTCAGCGACCCGGCGCTCCCTGGAGCGCATTTGCCGGCGCGTTCGATCCGCAACTTCGCTCCAAAAACCAAAGCCCAAATGCAATTCGGTCGACTCTCCCGCCTGAAGCCAGCGCATGAGCCGGAAACCGCGCGCAGAGTCCAGGAGCATCCACAGAAAACCGCCTGCCAGCGTTCCTGCCAAGGCACCCCACAGCGGCTCGAACCGGTGAACCAGAAAATAGCCGGCGATACCACCCAGCCCCTGCAGCAACAGGAAAGAAGCGAAACGAAGAAACATGCAGAACCCGTATCGTCTCAGGCGCTGGCGCGATCGACTGAGGGTTGAGAAGAAACAATCGGCATTGCAGGCTTGGCAGTCAAGCGATAACCAGCACCCCGCACGGTTTCCACCATTACGCCGGCATGGGACAAGGCTTCCCGAAGGCGCTTCACATGAACGTCTACGGTCCGCTCTTCAATATAGACGTGATCGCCCCACACGTTGTCCAACAACTGGGCACGGCTGTGCACCCGCTCGGCATGACCCATCAGGTAATGCAACAGCTTGAACTCTGTAGGTCCGAGTTTGAGCGCGGCGCCTTCAAAAGACACACGATGGGTCGATGAATCTAGGGTCAAACCAGCAATAGTCAACGCCTCGCCCGTGCTCTCGGGAGTGCGACGACGCAAGACCGCGCGCACCCGCGCCAGCAACTCTTTGGTTGAAAACGGCTTGGCAATGTAGTCATCAGCACCCGCATCAAGACCGGCAACCCGATCCGCCTCATCGCCACGCGCCGTCAGCATGATGATGGGCACTTCTTTGGTCCGGGGATCCGCGCGCCAGCGTTTGGCCAACACCAAGCCACTCTCACCGGGCAGCATCCAGTCCAACAAAATGAGATCGGGGACTCCGTCATCAATCTCGCGTTGAGCGGAGTCACTGTCCATCGCCCATCGCGGGCGGAACCCGTTGTGACGCAGGTTGACGGCGATCAATTCAGCGATGGCCGACTCGTCCTCGACCACCAGCACGGCGGGCATATTTTTCATTTCACGACCGACTCAATTTTCTCCATGGTGGAGTGGCGTACATCCTCGCCCTTCACCACATAGATGATGAACTCAGCGATGTTTTTGGAATGGTCACCAATGCGCTCAATGGCTTTGGCCAGGAACAGCAAGTCAAGGCTTGGCGAAATCATGCGGGGATCTTCCATCATGTAAGTCACCAGCTTGCGGACGAAACCGTCAAACTCCGCATCGATCAGGTCATCCTCTTTGAGGATCGAAACCGCAGCGTTCACATCCAAGCGCGCGAATGCGTCCAACGCCTTGTTGAGCAGACCGGAAGCTAAGTCAGCCGCCACCCGCAACTCCAACGACGGCAAGGAACGCGGTGCGCCACTGTGAATAATCGAGCGCACCATCCGGGCGATTTTTTCTGCCTCGTCGCCGACTCGTTCCAGGTTGGCGGTCGTTTTGGAAATTGCAATCAACAGGCGCAAATCACGGGCAGTCGGCTGGCGACGCGCAATGATGCTGGACAAGTCGCGGTCAATCTCCAACTCCATCGCATTGACGCGAGCCTCGCGAGCAGTCACCTCATCGGCCACTTCCACGCTGAATTGGGACAAGGCGTAAATCGCTTGGCGGATCTGAGACTCCACCAAGCCACCAAGCTCCATCACCTGCGAGGAAACGGAAGTCAGTTCACTGTCGAACTGCGTAGAAAGATGTTTATCGGGCATATCGTCCTCTCCTTGCTTAGCCGAAACGGCCGGTGATGTAGTCTTCTGTTTCTTTGCGTGTCGGCTTGAAGAACATCTGCTCTGTCGGGCCGAACTCCACCAGATCGCCCAGGTACATGTAAGCGGTGTAGTCGCTGCAACGAGCGGCTTGCTGCATGTTGTGGGTCACGATCAAGACGGTGTAATCGTTCTTGAGTTCGACGATCAACTCTTCCACTTTCGCAGTCGAGATCGGGTCGAGCGCCGAGCAAGGCTCATC
>DAINNP010000257.1:0-3272 GCA_036735785.1 Rhodoferax sp.
CATGGCTCTTTAAGTGGCTACTTAAAGCGGCCATTTTTTTTACCCTGTTCGCTTTCGCCCTGAATAACCAAGGCGATGTGACCGTGTATTTTTTCTTCGGTACGCGATGGACAGCGCCCATGGTGCTTGTCGTGCTGTGTGCCTTTGCAGCCGGTTTGTTGATCGGTGTCTTGGGCATGGTGCCCCGCTGGTGGCGGCACCGCAAAGCGGCCCGCCGGGCCCGCTCTGATGCAGACTCCGCACGCGCCACGCTTGCCGCTGAATCCAATGCACTGCCTTTAGTGCCCCCGCATGGACTTTGATATTTCGCTACTGCTGATCGGTCTGCTTATTGCCTTCGTGCTGGGCTGGCTCGCTTCCCGTTTGGATTTGCGCCAATTGCGCATCGAAAACCGGCAAGCCCCCAAAGCCTATTTCAAGGGCTTGAACTTCCTGCTCAACGAACAGCAAGACCAGGCGATTGACGCCTTCATTGAGGCGGTCCAAAGTGACCCCGACACCTCGGAACTGCACTTCGCCTTGGGCAACTTGTTTCGCCGGCGGGGCGAGTATGAGCGTGCTGTGCGTGTGCACCAGCACCTGCTGTCCCGTGGCGACTTGAGCCAGGACGACCAGCACCGGGCCCAACACGCCCTGGCGCTCGACTACCTGAAAGCCGGTCTGTTGGATCGCGCGGAAGAAGCACTGCTCAAACTCGAAGGCACCCGTTTTGAGGCGCAAGCCCGCTTGGCGCTCTTGGCCAATTACGAACGCTCGCGCGACTGGGAACACGCCGCCGGCATTGCACGCAAACTCGAAGCGTCCGGCCAAGGCAGCTTCACTGGCCGCTTGGCGCACTACCTCTGCGAACAAGCAGGCACCCTGCTAGCCCAAGGCCACGAGTCGTCTGCCCGCGCACTGCTCGAGCAAGCAATTGCGAGTGCCCCGCAAGTTCCCCGCCCGCGAATGGATTTAGCGGCACTGTGGACACGTTCAGGCCAAGCTGCCAAGGCGTGCAAAACGCTCACAGAGGCTTTGTACGCCGCTCCCTCGGCCATCCCTTTGATCGCACCACTGCTGGCGCAAAGCGCCCTGGCAGCAGGCGAAGGCGAAGCCACGCTGGCCCTGCTCAAAAACACCTATCTCGACGTGCCATCGCTCGATGTGCTGGACGCCATCGTGACCCTGGAAGCAAGCAGCAGCGAACTCACCCCCACCGCACGCGACTGGTATGCCCGCCACCTTGAAAAAGAGCCTTCCCTCGTCGCAGCCACCAAATGGATTGCCGGTGAAAAACTGGAGCGCGAAGCCTTTCACCCCCAGGTGCAACGGGCGCTAGACCACGCTGTGAAACCCCTGACCCGCTACCGCTGTGCTGCCTGCGGCTTCGAAGCCAAGGTGCACTTCTGGCAATGCCCCGGCTGCCAGGCCTGGGACAGCTACCCGGCACGTCGGGTCGAAGAGCTTTAACCCTATGAGCATGACAAAAAATAAACTCTCCGCCTCCCGCGTGCTGGTCGTGGGCGATGTAATGCTGGACCGCTATTGGTACGGCGCAGTGGATCGTATTTCCCCCGAAGCACCGGTACCTGTGGTGCGCATCACCCACGAGGAAGAGCGCTGTGGCGGTGCCGCCAATGTGGCCTTCAATGCCGCCACTTTGGGCGCACAGGCCTCGCTGTTGACCGTGGTGGGCAATGACGAAGCCAGCCACAAGTTGGAGGCCTTGGTCGCCAAAACCGGTATCCGCACCCACTTCGGGCGGGACTCCGACCTCAAGACTACGGTCAAGCTACGGGTCATCGGGCGCCAGCAACAACTGATCCGGCTCGATTTTGAAAACACCCCGAAAAGCGAAGTCTTGGCGACGCAGACCGCGACCTTCACCCGGCTGTTGGCGGAGCACGATGCGATTTTGTTCTCCGACTACGGTAAGGGCGGCCTCGCCCACGTGAGCGACATGATTGCCGGTGCCCGTGCGGCGGGGAAGCCGATTTTTATCGACCCCAAGGGCAGCGACTATTCGCGCTACCAGCAGGCGACGGTGATCACGCCCAACCGCGCGGAGTTGCAACAAGTGATCGGCGCGTGGGCCACCGAAGAGGAGCTGCACACCAAAGTGCACGCCTTGCGCCAGCAACTGCAACTCGATGCCGTGTTGCTCACCCGCAGCGAAGAAGGCATGACCCTGTTTGATGCAGACGGCCACCTGCATGTCAGCGCCCAAGCGCGGGAAGTGTTTGATGTCACCGGCGCAGGCGATACGGTAATCGCCACCATGGCCACCCTGGTGGGTGCAGGCATGTGCTTGCGCGACGCCGTGCCCCTTGCCAACCGGGCGGGCGGCATTGTGGTGGGTAAATTCGGCACCGCAACGGTGTCTTATGAGGAGCTTTTTGTATGACACGCATCGTGGTCACCGGCGCGGCCGGTTTCATTGGCAGCAACATCATTGCGGGGCTCAATGCCCGCGGGATGACCGACATCATTGCGGTCGACGACCTCAAGCAAGGCGACAAATTCCGCAACCTGGTGGACCTCAAGATTGCCGACTATGTCGATATGGACACCTTCTACGACGAGTTCGCCGCCGGCCACTACGGCCAGGTCGAAGCGGTGTTCCATGAAGGCGCATGCAGCGACACCATGGAACAAGACGGCAAGTACATGATGGCCAACAACTACACGCTGTCTTGGCACCTGTTCCAAGCCTGCCAGAAGCGTGGCGCCCGGCTGTTGTATGCATCGAGTGCCGCCACTTATGGCGGCTCCGACACCTTCCGCGAAGACCCCGCCTTTGAGGCGCCGCTCAATGTGTATGGCTACTCCAAGCTGCTGTTCGACCAACGCATGCGCCGCGAGTGTGGTGCGAATTTTGAGCGAACCAAAGCCGGCCGCACCAATCAAGTCGTGGGCTTCCGTTATTTCAACGTCTACGGCCCACGCGAGCAGCACAAGGGCCGCATGGCCAGTGTGGCCTTCCACCAATTCAACCAGTTCAACGCGGAAGGCAAGGTCAAGCTTTTCGGCGAATACGGTGGCTACCCGCAAGGCGGCCAGATGCGCGACTTTGTGTTCATTGACGATGTGGTGGCGGTCAACCTCTGGTTCTTTGACCATCCGGCGCAAAGCGGCATCTTCAACCTCGGCTCCGGCCGCGCACAACCGTTCAACGACGTAGCCAGCTCGGTGGTCAACGCCATGCGACGCCTGCGCGGCGAATCCGCATTGCCATTGGATGACATCGCCCAGCAAGGGCTGGTGGAATACGTGCCCTTCCCGGATGCGCTGCG
>DAINNP010000258.1:0-3251 GCA_036735785.1 Rhodoferax sp.
GTAGGCTTCAGCCCTGCCAATTCGAAGGGGCTGCGCACCCACTGCAACTTGAGCCCGGGAATGTTCTTGAGCGGCTGGAACTCGTCCAAGTTGCTCATGCGCGGGTAGGCAATCACCGCCACCGTCAAGTCCACCGAACCGCGGGCCACGCTGCGGTCGTCAAACACACCATCTTCTTCAGGCAAGCCGTGCTGCCACCACATGGGCAACACCGCCACGGTGGGTACGCCGGTCAACTCCTGCAAGCGCTCCGGCGCAGGCGCCAACAGGCTGGCATCGCCACGGAACTTGTTGAGCACAAAGCCCTTGATCAAACGGCGCTCGTCCTCAGGCAGCAAGGCCCAAGTGCCATACAAGTGGGCAAACGCGCCGCCCTTGTCGATATCGCTCACCAGCAGGCAGGCCGCATCGGCATGCTTGGCCACCCGCATGTTGACCACATCGCTGCTGGAGAGGTTGATCTCGGCGGGCGAGCCGGCGCCCTCAATCACCACCACATCGTTCTCCGCACGCAGCTCGTCCAGCGCGGCGGCAATTTGCGGCCACACCTTCAGGCTGCGCCCCCGCCAGGGCAAAGCACTCAGCTCGGGGCTCACCTGCCCCATCAACACCACTTGGCTGTGGGTGTCGCGCTCGGGCTTCAAGAGCAACGGGTTCATGCGCACCTCAGGCACAGTGCGGGCCGCTAGGGCCTGAAAATACTGCGCGCTGCCGATCTCGCCCTGCCCGCTGGCCGAGGACACGACCCGCGCGTTGTTACTCATGTTCTGCGCCTTGAAGGGAACTACTTTGAGCCCTTGCCGCGCGTAGTAACGGCACAGGGCCGTGGTGACCCAGCTTTTGCCAGCGCCACTGGTGGTGCCCAGCACCATGATGCATTTAGCGGTCATATTTCAAAGTTATTGGTTGGTAGCTTGCGCAGTTACCTGCAACAAATCAGTCACTGCTGGCACTGGCAACACACCCAGCCGCACCCAGCCGGGCAAGCCGAAAGAGGTTGCGTCGCGCAGCTTGATGCCTTGGGCGCGCAAGGTTGCCAACAAGGTCGGCAAGTCGCGCCCCTCAGGCGGGCGGGCGCAGAAAAAGTTGGCATTGCTGGGCATCACCGTCCAGCCCGCGTTTTCGAGCACGCCCATTTGGTGCTGCTTCCACTGGCGCAAGGTGCCCAGACTCTCGGTTACCCACGCCTGCGTGTCCGCTTGCGCCCAAGCGCTCAACATGGCCACGCCATGCGCGCCCAGCACCCACGAGGGCGCCATGGCGTCCAAAGCTGCAGCAGCTGACTGTCCATGAGCAGGTGCAATCGCGTAGGCCGCGCGCACACCCGTCAGGCCGAGCGCCTTGTTGGGCGAGAACATTTGCCACACAGCATCGCGCTGCTGCGCGGTCAAGGCGGGTTCACCACTCAAGCGCAAGGGGGCATATGCCCCATCCAGCACCAGGGTGCTGCGCTCCAGCACTTGGGGCCAGCCGGTGTGGTTCTGGCCGGTGGGGCTGGCGGGGTCGCAGGCCCAGACCAGATTGGCAGCATCTGCATCGGCGCAGGGCGCCAAACCCCAAGCCTGCGCCGCATGCGCGTAGTCGCCATAGGCGTGCTGCGGCAGGTGTACCCGGCTCCCGCCCCCTTGGCGCACCCAGGCACTGATACGAAAAATGAATTCACTGGCGCTGCCCGCCAGCACCACTCGCCAAGGCTCCACGCTGTGGTGGGCGGCCAAGGCCGCTTTCAGGGCGGTGTATTGCGGGTCTGGATAGCGGGTCGCGTCGGCGGACTGCACTGCGGCCAGGGCGATGGGGCACGGTCCGCAGGCGTTGCTGTTGGTCGAGAAGTCGTGCAGCGCCACCCCGCCCGCATCGGGCCCGCCGTGGATTCGCATTGCCCCGCTCAACTCAAACCCCGATTGCTATCAAAAGAAGAGCTACCAGCGCAATCATTACCTGCGCCAGCACTGCTTTTGATGCATAAACCTGCGCCGCTTCGGTGTCAGCCGCCTGAGCAGCGCGCCCTTCGGGGTTCAGTACATAGACCGCCGGTTTGCGCAAGGCCACCCCCAGCACCAAGGCCATGGTGGCCATGGGCCAGCCGCTGTTGGGTGACGGGGTTTTGCGGGCCTCGGCGCGCAGCGTGCTACGCAGCGCCCAGCCGCGCCGGCCGGCAGCCAGCAAGAGCAGCACGGCCGTAATGCGGGCAGGCACCCAGCTCAGCACGTCATCAGCGCGGGCAGCCCACTTGCCGGCCCAGGCCCAGTTTTGGCCCTTGTACACACCCGGGTAGCCCCACATGGCATCCGCCGTATTGGCAAAGCGGTAGAGCACCGCGCCCGGCAAACCCAGCAGCAAAAACCAGAAGATGGGCGCCACCACCGAGTCGTTCAGGTTTTCGGCCAGGGTTTCGATGGCGCTCTCGCGCACCTGCACCTCGGTGAGCTGCGTCACATCCCGGCTCACCAGCCAGCGCAGGCGTTCCCGCCCGGCGTCTAGCGAAACGGAAAGCGCCGCCTCTACGGCGCGCACCTCGCTTTTGAGCATGGCCAGTGCGAGCATGGGCTTGAGCAGCAGGCCCATCAGTACGCCGGCAGCCCACCAGGGCAGCTCTAAAGCAGCCCCTTGCAGTAGCAAAGCCGCTATCAAAAACAGAGCGGCACCCGCAATCCACATGAGCGCGGCGAGCACAAAAGCCCTTAAATCCCGGGCCTCCGGGTCTTGCAGCGCCAGCCGCTGCACCCGGTCACCCGCACGGCCCAAGAAGTTGCCCATCCACACCACCGGGTGCATGCGCACCGGGGGCTCGCCCCAGCGGCGGTCTACCCACAGGGCAACGATCAGGGCCACGCCCACGGCGCCGGCCCAATGCTGGGGGGTGAATTCAGTAGTCATGGAGGGAACGAATCTTGTAACGGTGCCGAAACGGGGCTTGCAACAGGGCTGGGCGCACGATCATACGTGCGTCAGGCGGCATGAAGGTTGGTCATGCATAGTGAGGTTTTTAGAGAGGGGATAGTGAGATACTTGAGAGTTACCGACGCGTTTCCCCTCGTGCAAAGCCATCTTTCCCCCTCCACTGCCAGCGAGCCCCGCATTCAGGGCTGGTGCCCCGGCGCGCTGCGGCCCATGCCGTCCGGCGACGGGCTGGTGGTGCGGGTCCGGCCGACCTTGGGGCGCCTCACGCCCCTGCAAGCGCAAGGACTGGCCGGCTTGGCGCAGCAATACGCATCGCCCGTGCTGGAACTCACCAGCCGCGCCAACCTGCA
>DAINNP010000259.1:0-3237 GCA_036735785.1 Rhodoferax sp.
GCGAAATCATGGAGTGCCACATGGTGGCCGGCGGCTTTGACTACCTGCTCAAAACACGCATGGCCGACATGACCGCCTACCGCCACTTTGCGGGCACCGTCTTGTGGCAATTGCCCGGGGTGCGCGAGACCCGGACCTACGCGGTCATGGAAGAGGTCAAAAACACAAATCAGCTCAAGCTGTAACAGGCGACACCTAAACTGGTCGCTTTCATGGAGAATGAACCGATGATCAATCGTCGCCAATTTTCTTTAGCGGCCGGGACCAGCGCCCTAGCGGGTTTTCCGGCAGTTCACGCACAGTCCGAGAAAATCATCATCGGGCAGTCCGCCGCTTTCAGCGGCCCGGCAGCGCAGTTGGGTATCCAGCTACACGCCGGTGCCAAACTCTATTTAGACCACCTCAATGCCCAAGGCGGTATCGGCGGGCGGATGGTAGAAATCCGCAAACTCGATGACGGCTATGAGCCCGCCCGCTGCGAAGAGAACACCCGCAAGCTGCTCGAAGAGGATGTCAGTGCCTTGTTCGCCTACGTGGGCACCCCGACCAGCGTTGTCGCACTGCCCTTGGCTACCAAAGCCAAGGTGCCGTTTATCGCGCCCTTCACCGGTGCCATGGCCTTACGAGCCCCCTTCAACCGCTACGCCTTTCACGTGCGCGCGTCGTACAACGACGAGACGGCGCTCATCGTGAACCAGCTGCGCAATGTGGGTCTCAGCAAAGTCGCTGTCCTGTACCAGAACGATGCTTACGGCAAAGCGGGCCTCGACGGTGTGCAATTGGCTTTGGCCAAACACAAGCTCAAGCCGGTCGCCATTGCAACAGTAGAGCGTAACTCGGTCGACGTGGCCAAAGCGGTCGAAACCATCAACGCAGCCGGCCCTGAGGCTGTAGTGCAGATCAGCGCCTACACCTCTTGTGCGGCCTACATCCGTGCCGCACGCAAGGCAGGGTACGGCGGCGGGTTTTACAACGTGTCCTTTGTCGGCACCCAGGCGCTGGCCGATGAGCTGGGCAAGTTCGGGGCCGGCGTGGTGGTGTCTCAAGTAGTGCCCTCGCCTTACAGTGCTGGCAAAGCGATCTCGCGGGAGTTTGCCGACGCGGTGCGCCGATCCAACGGTGCGGTGCAAAGCAACTACTCCAGCATGGAAGGCTATATCGCCGCCAAAGTGCTGGCAGAAGGGCTACGCCGCAGTGGCGGCAAGGGCGGCGCCGATGGTTTGATCAGCGCCTTGGAGAGCATCAACGACATGTCGCTGGGCGGGTTCAATGTGAGCTTTTCCAAAACCGATCACGTGGCCTCGTCTTTTGTGGAAATGTCTATGCTCTCCGGCGACGGCAAGGTTCGGGTTTAAACCTTCCCCGGGTAGTAGCGGGCGCCAAAAATGGCGCTGCCCACCCGCACCATCGTGCTACCGCCGGCAATGGCGGCATCAAGATCCCCGCTCATGCCCATGGAAAGCGTATCCAGCGGCACGCCCTGCTCCACTATGGCATCAAATATGGCCTTAGCGCTCATGAAAACTGCGCGAGCAGCTATAAAATCAGGAGCAAATTCCGGAATGCACATAAGGCCCCGGACCTGCAAACGTGGCAGCGCTGCCACGGCCGCCGCAAGCGCTGCAGCGTCTTGTGGAGCGACACCGGACTTGGTCGACCCGCCATCCACATTCACCTGAATACAGACCTGTAAAGGCGGCAAATGGGCGGGGCGCTGATCGCTCAGGCGCTGGGCGATTTTGAGCCGGTCCACGGTGTGCACCCACTGAAAGTGCTCCGCCACCAAGCGTGTCTTGTTGCTCTGGATGGGGCCGATGCAGTGCCACTCGATCGGCAGAGCGCTGAGCGCCGTGATTTTGTCGACCGCTTCCTGGATGTAGTTTTCGCCGAAGGCGTGCTGCCCGGCATCAAAAGCCTGCTGCACCGCGTCAGGCCCGAAGGTCTTGGAAACCGCCAGCAATTGCACGCTGCCAGCAGCCCGCCCGGCACTTGCGCAAGCCTGCGCGATACGGTCTGTAACAGCGTGGAGATTAGTGGCAATCATCGTCATAATCTCTCGAGCGTAACAAACCTGCCATTCGCCTAGAGAGGACTCCGTGGACATCACCCAGCTGCTCGCATTTAGCGTCAAAAACAAAGCGTCGGACTTGCACCTCTCGGCAGGCCTGCCGCCCATGATCCGGGTGCACGGCGATGTGCGCCGCATCAACGTCGAACCCCTGGACCACAAGCAGGTTCATGCCATGGTGTACGACATCATGAATGACACTCAGCGCAAGATGTATGAGGAGTTTCTGGAGATCGACTTCTCGTTCGAGATTGATGGCCTGGCCCGCTTCCGCGTCAACGCCTTCAACCACAACCGCGGTGCGGGTGCGGTGTTCCGGACGATTCCGAGCAAGATCCTGTCGCTGGAGCAGCTCAACGCCCCCCGCATCTTTGCCGACCTGGCCCTGAAGCCCCGCGGCTTGGTGCTGGTGACCGGCCCCACCGGCTCCGGCAAATCCACCACCTTGGCAGCGATGGTGAACTACCTGAACGAAACCGAGTTCGGCCACATCCTGACGGTGGAAGACCCGATCGAATTCGTGCACGAATCCAAGAAGTGCTTGGTGAACCAGCGCGAAGTCGGCCCGCATACGTTGAGCTTTGCGGCCGCTCTGAAGTCTGCGCTGCGGGAGGACCCGGACGCGATTCTGGTGGGCGAAATGCGCGACCTGGAAACCATCCGCCTGGCCATGACCGCCGCAGAAACCGGCCACTTGGTATTCGGCACCCTGCACACCTCGAGCGCTGCCAAAACCATTGACCGGATCATTGACGTGTTCCCGGCCGAAGAAAAAGAAATGGTGCGGGCCATGTTGTCCGAGTCGCTGCAAGCGGTGATTTCCCAAACGCTGTGCAAAACCAAAGATGGCCAGGGCCGCGTGGCAGCCCACGAAATCATGCTGGGCACCAGCGCGATCCGCAACCTGATCCGCGAAGCCAAGATCGCCCAGATGTACTCCAGCATCCAGACCGGCAACAGCGTAGGCATGCAGACCCTCGACCAGAACCTCACCGAGCTGGTCAAGCGCAATGTGATCAGTGCTGCCGAGGCCCGCAGCAAAGCCAAGATCCCCGAGAACTTCCCAGGCTAGACAGAAAGGTAGGTGTTCTCATGGAACGCGATCAAGCCACGAAATTTATCAACGACCTGCTCAAGCTGATGGTCAGCCGCAATGGCAGCGACTTGTT
>DAINNP010000260.1:0-3223 GCA_036735785.1 Rhodoferax sp.
TCTTCAGCGATCTGGCTGTTTTTCAGGGCCGCAGCCTCGTCCAGCGTTTTACCCTTGACCCATTCGGTCACCAGGGAGCTGGACGCAATCGCAGAGCCGCATCCGTAGGTTTTGAATCGGGCATCTTCGATCACACCGGTCTCGGCGTTCACCTTGATTTGCAGTTTCATCACGTCACCACAGGCGGGCGCACCCACCATGCCCGTACCTACCGAGTCATCGCCCTTGTCAAAGGAGCCTACGTTGCGGGGGTTTTCGTAGTGATCAACGACTTTGTCTGAATATGCCATTTGCTATACCTCGTAACTTTGATCAGTGCGCCGCCCACTGGATAGTGGACAGGTCAATACCTTCTTTGTACATGTCCCACAGCGGGCTCAAATCACGCAGCTTGGCCACGTTTTGCTTGATGGTGTCGACCGCATAGTCGATGTCCGCCTCGGTGGTCCATCGGCCGATCGTCATGCGCAAGCTGCTGTGCGCCAATTCATCGCTGCGCCCCAGAGCGCGCAACACATAGCTGGGCTCCAAGGATGCGGAAGTACAAGCTGAACCACTGGAGACTGCCAAGCCCTTGATACCCATGATCAAGGACTCGCCTTCCACATAGTTGAAGCTCATGTTCAAGTTATGGGGAACGCGCTTTTCTTTGTGGCCGTTGATGAATACCTGCTCAATGCCTTCCAAGCCAGCCAACATACGGTCATGCAGAGCCTTGATACGCTTGTTTTCTTCATGCATCTCGGCCTTGGCAATGGCGTACGCCTCGCCCATGCCCACAATCTGGTGGGTAGGCAAGGTGCCACTACGCATACCGCGCTCATGGCCACCGCCGTGCATTTGGGCTTCCAGACGGATGCGCGGCTTGCGACGAACAAACAAAGCGCCAATACCTTTAGGGCCGTAGGTCTTGTGGGAGGTCAGGCTCATCAAATCGATGGGCAACTGGGTCATGTCAATGTCCACGCGGCCGGTAGCCTGCGCTGCATCCACATGGAAAATCACGCCTTTTTCGCGGCACGCGTTGCCCAAAGCCACTACGTCTTGGATCACGCCGATCTCGTTATTCACGAACATCACACTCGCCAGAATGGTATCGGGGCGGATGGCGGCCTTGAACGTATCGAGGTTGACCAAACCATCGTCCTGCACATCAAGGTAGGTGACTTCAAACCCTTGGCGCTCCAGCTCGCGGCAGGTGTCCAGAACCGCCTTGTGCTCGGTTTTCACCGTGATGATGTGCTTGCCTTTGGTCTTGTAGAACTGTGCGGCACCCTTGATTGCAAGGTTGTTGGACTCGGTAGCACCCGAAGTCCACACGATTTCACGAGGATCCGCACCGATCAGAGATGCGACTTGCTCGCGGGCCTTCTCGACAGCAGCTTCGGCCTCCCAGCCCCAGGCGTGGCTCCTGGATGCCGGATTGCCAAAATGGTTACGCAACCAAGGGACCATGGCATCCACCACCCGCTCGTCGCAGGGGTTGGTTGCGCTGTAGTCCATGTAAATCGGGAAATGAGGTGTTGTGTCCATAGCTGGCTCGGTGCTGGCTGCAGTAAAAAAATTAGGATTTTGAGAAGGCATTGCCCAAGGCAAACACCGAATTCGGCGCATTCACCCGAATCGGCTTGACCACTGGCATTGCAGAAATTGCGCGCTTGATGCTGGGCTTGTCTTCAATTTGCAAACCCTTGGCGAGTTGGTCGTCCACCAGCTTTTGCAGGGTGACTGAGTCCAAAAACTCCACCATACGGGTGTTCAAAGAGGCCCAGAGGTCGTGCGTCATGCAGCGTGCGCCTTCGCCCAAGCAGTTTTCTTTGCCGCTGCATTGGGTGGCGTCGATCGGCTCGTCTACCGACGTGATGATCTCTGCCACGGTAATGTCAGACGCCTTGCGGGCCAAGGTGTAACCGCCGCCGGGGCCGCGGGTGGACTCTACCAAATCGTGGCGGCGCAGCTTGCCGAACAACTGCTCAAGGTAAGAGAGGGAAATTTGTTGGCGCTGGCTGATCGCAGCCAGAGTCACAGGCCCTGAGCTTTGACGCAGGCCCAGATCGATCATCGCGGTGACCGCAAAACGGCCTTTGGTGGTGAGACGCATCGCTTGCTCCTTGGTGGCAGGGTTGTTGACTAGCGGACTCAAGTATAACACTAAACCCCGCACATCAGTCGGGTAAGCAGACTGATCAGTCTATTTACCCGATAGGAATAATCAACTTTACAGATTGACGATGTTGTCTGTCCCTGGCGCGCCAAAAGCCTGCTCTTTCAGGATGGTCAATTGGTCGCGTACACGTGCTGCTTTTTCGAACTCGAGATTGCGCGCATGTTCCATCATGAGCTTCTCCAAGCGCTTGATTTCGCGCGACACATCCTTCTCGCTCATGTCTTCCACTTGGGCACGTTGATGGGCATCGCGCTCCAGGCGCTCGGCCTCTTTGCCCGCTTTTTCGCTGTAGACGCCATCAATCAGGTCGCGTACCTTCTTGACGATAGCTTTGGGCGTAATGCCTCGCTCCAGGTTGTGGGCGATTTGCTTTTTGCGGCGACGCTCGGTTTCGCCGATGGCGCGCGCCATGGAGTCCGTAATTTTGTCGGCATACAAAATAGCTTTGCCTTCCAGATTGCGGGCAGCACGGCCAATGGTCTGGATCAATGAGCGCTCGGAGCGCAAAAAGCCTTCTTTATCGGCATCCAGAATTGCGACCAGTGACACCTCGGGAATGTCCAATCCCTCCCGCAGCAGGTTGATTCCCACAAGTACATCAAAAGTCCCCAAACGCAGGTCGCGCAAAATTTCGACCCGCTCAACGGTGTCCACATCGCTATGCAGGTAACGCACCTTGACGCCGTTATCGGTCAGGTAATCGGTGAGCTGCTCCGCCATCCGTTTGGTCAGGGTGGTGATTAACACGCGCTCGTTTTTGTCGACCCGGATCCTGATTTCTTGCAGCACATCATCTACTTGGCTACCCGCCGGACGCACCTCGACCTCAGGGTCCACCAAGCCTGTGGGCCGCACCACCTGCTCCACCACCTGCCCGGCATGCTCGTTTTCCCATTGCGCCGGCGTGGCTGATACGAACACTACCTGCCGCATTTTGGTCTCGAACTCTTCAAACTTGAGCGGCCGGTTATCCAAGGCGCTGGGCAAGCGGAATCCG
Organism: Rhodoferax sp.; assembly: GCA_036735785.1. Taxonomy (GTDB): domain Bacteria; phylum Pseudomonadota; class Gammaproteobacteria; order Burkholderiales; family Burkholderiaceae_C; genus Allorhodoferax. The sequence continues at coordinate 3,165 of DAINNP010000260.1, forward strand.
TACTCCACCAGCGTGGTTTTGCGCGCGCGGTCACCGTTGTACATGCCACCGAACTGACC
>DAINNP010000261.1:0-3220 GCA_036735785.1 Rhodoferax sp.
CCGGCTGGCGTCCTTTCGTAAATTTAAGCGGTTAAATTTCTGACTGAAACACATGCCGACATTCGTACCGCCACCGGTCCGGCAGGGCTTGCAGACCTGCCGGGGAGACATCCGTTAAATAGGAATTTAAGCGGTTAAATTCGACAATTTTTGGAGTATACCTACGGGTATCCGCAAAAGTACCGGCGCCTAGGGTAAGTCCTAGGAGTCAAAAAATGTATCAATCGATGCCAACTCACGTGAAAGAGCAGCAACTCCCATGGCCACACTGAGCGAAGTCGCACGCCTGGCAGGTGTTACCACCGCCACCGTCTCTAACGTGTTGCGCAACACGCAAAAAGTGAAACCTGCCACCGTGCAAAAGGTGCAGGAGGCGATTGCCGCCACCGGCTACCGGCCCAACCTCATGGCGCGCGCCCTGGCCGAGGGCAAGTCGTCCATGGTGGCGCTGGTGCTGCCGGATATCAACAACCCCTTCTACCCCGAGTTCGTGCGCGTGGCCGAGCGCGTGGCGCGCCACCGCAACTACTTCCTCATGGTGTGCAACACCGACGAGCGGCCCGACATCGGCCGCGCCTATCTGCACCAGATTGCTGGCACTTTGGCGGACGGCGTGCTGGTGCTGCACACCGGTATCAGTGCGGATGACATCAACGAGCTCAAAACCCGCCGCTCCCCCATCGTGCTCGCATCGGAAGAGCATGTGGACCTGGCCGACAACATTCCCCACGTGGTGGTGAACTTTCACCGTGCCGGCGAAATTGCAGGCCAGCACCTGCTGGCGCTGGGCCACACGCGCATAGGTGCCATTGTGGGTTGCGGCCTGGAAGGTATGCAGCTCGGGCGGCTGGACGGCTTCAAACGTGCGCTGTCAGCCGCCGGCATTACGCTGGATGACGCGATGGTCCGCAATGTGAGTGATACCGTGGCCGGAGGCCATGAGGCCACAGACGCACTGCTGGAGCAGCACCCCGACATCACCGCCATTTTTTGTACCAACGATCTGATGGCCTACGGTGCCAGCCAAGCCCTGGCGGACCGGGGTATCCGCATTCCACAGGATATTTCGCTCATCGGCATTACCGACATTCAGCTCGCGCGCGACATGCGCCCGGCGTTGACCACCGTGGCTTTGGGCATAGAGCAGGTGGCCACCCTCTCCATTAACCTGCTGCTGGACCTGATTGAGAACCCGCTGCACGAGCCCACCATCGTGCAGGTGCCCGACCCGGTGCTGGTGGTGCGCTCATCCACCGGCTCGGTGCGCGTTTAGTAGGCGGTTTTTGCTATTAAATTGGTAGCTGCTCGCGCATATTCTGTATGGACTAGAGGCTAATTCGATGCCTCATCAGCAAGGTGCGAGCCTGCGTGCGGCAGCCGCCAGCACCGCATCCAGCAGCATTTGCACATCCTCCTCCCGGGTGCGGTGGTTGACCAGCGCGGCGCGCAGGGTCAGCACACCGTGAATGCGGGTGGTAGACAGCACCGCCACACCGGACTCCTGTACATCGGCAGCAATATCGGCGTTGAGCGCATCGAGGTCCACCCCCGGTGTCTGCACGCGGAAGCACACCACATTGAGCGTGACTGGTGCGAGCTGCTCCAGCTGCGGGTGCGCGTTCACTTGTGCCGCCAGTTGCCGGGCCAGTGCACAGTTGCGCTCTACGACCTCGCCCAGCTTGTCGGCACCATAGGTTTTGAGTGTCATCCACACCTTGAGCGCCCGGAAGCCGCGCGACAGATCGGGCCCGAAGTCAGTGGGCCAGGGCAGGTTGCCTGCCATCCCACGCACACTGCGTTGCAGATAGGCCGGTTGGCTGGCAAATGTAGCGGCGTGCAGCGCCGCATCGCGCACCACAATGCAGCCCGCGTCGTAAGGCACCTGTGCCCATTTGTGAAAGTCAAACGCCACCGAGTCGGCCTCGCTCAGGCCCTGTACCAGCGGCCGCTGGGCGGGTGAGAGCATGGCCAGCGCGCCATAGGCGGCATCCACATGAAACCAAAGGCCTTGCGCGCGCGCAAGTGCGGCCAGGGCCGACAAGTCGTCTACCGCGCCGGTATCCACCGTGCCCGCGCAACCCACCACCATAAAGGGCTGCAGGCCCGCGGCCGTGTCCTGTGCAATGGCGGCTTGCAGGGCGTGCAGGTCTATGCGGTGGTGGGCGTCCACACCGATCAGCCGTAGCGCCTGGCTGCCCAGGCCGGCCATGTCCATAGCGCGGGCGACGCAGTTGTGGGCTTCGACCGAGGTGTAGGCCACCAAGGGCCGGCCTTGCAGACCAGCTTGCCGCACATCCGTGCCCAAGGCGCGGGTGCGCGCCACCAACACCGCAATCAGGTTGGCCATGGAGGTGCCGGTGACCAGAGCGCCGCTGGCCCCAGCAGGGAAACCCAGCATCTCAGCGGCCCAGCGGATCACCTGGCGCTCCACCTCAATCGGCGCATGATCACGCCCGCCGAGGTTGGGGTTCATGGCCGCTGCCAGCAAATCGGCCAACATGCCCACCGGGTTGCCCCCGCCCTGCACCCAGCCCATGAAACGCGGGTGGCTGTTGCCACTGCCGTAGGGCTGCACCAGAGTTTGAAAGTCTTGGTACACCGCATCCAGGTCGCCGGGCTCAGTAGGTAGGGCACCGCCGCGCAGAGCTTGGCGCGCCTCTGGTGGCATGGGCTGCCACACGGGTGCTTCGCGCAGGCCGGCCAGCATGTCGACCATGTCGTCGAGCATTCGGTGGCCCATCTGCCGCACCGAATTCCAGTCGGTCGGGTCCAGGCTATCGGCGGAGGCTTGGAACGGGGGGGGCATTGGCGCTGTCACCGGCTCAGGCCACTGCGGCGGTGAACACGATTTCCAGCAAAAAGTCCGGGCTGGCCATCTCGGCGCTCACGCAGGCGCGGGCGGGTGCGCAGCCCTCGGGCAACCAGGCCTGCCACGCGGCATTGAAGGCCACGCGGTCGCTCATATGCTTGAGGTAGATGGTGGCCATCAGCAAGTGACTTTTGTGGCTGCCGGCCAGGGCCAGCGTGCGTTCGGCCTGCGCAAACAGCGCCTGCGATTGGCTGGTGATGTCGGTGCCGCTCTCAGGCACTTCTACAAAATACGCGGTGCCGTTGTGCACCACGGCGTCCGACCATTGGGCGGCGGGGTTAATCCGTTGGATCGGGGAGCTGTTCATGGTGTGTATCTGCGCTGGTGAAATTGGGTGCGGCGGATACTACT
>DAINNP010000262.1:0-3206 GCA_036735785.1 Rhodoferax sp.
TGCTTCATTTATTCACTTTCATCGACACCGTAACGCTGACGGTAAGCCAGCACACGCTCGGCGTCTGCTGCGGACCCATCGGTCTCTTGCAAATACTGCATCAAATCGCCCAGCTTCGCAATTGCGCAGACGTTCAAGCCCAGCTGACCACGCACGTATTGCACGGCGCTGTAAGGCACATCTTTGCCGTTCTCCGTTGCCATCTCCTGCCGGTCCAGTGCAATGCATACGGCATGCGGAGTTGCACCGGCGGCTTGGATGATGGCGATCGACTCGCGGGCTGCGGTACCAGCAGACATGACGTCATCCACAATCAATACGCGACCTTTCAGGGGAGCACCGACCAATGTGCCGCCCTCACCATGGTCTTTGGCCTCTTTGCGGTTGTAGGCAAAAGGCACGTTGCGGCCCCGGCGAGCCAGCTCAATCGCCACAGCAGCGCCCAGCGGAATACCCTTGTACGCAGGCCCGAACACCATGTCAAACTCGATGCCGCTTTCGATCAAGCGCTCCGCATAAAATCCGGCGAGCCGCCCTAGTTTGGCACCATCGTCAAACAGGCCGGCATTGAAAAAGTAGGGGCTCATGCGACCGGCTTTGGTTTTGAATTCGCCGAATCGCAGCACGCCACATGCCACAGCAAACTGTACAAACTCTTGTGCCAACGGGTCTTTGTCCGACATGGGGAAATCCTTGTTTAAATTAACCAGCCTGAACCTGAACGGCATCCGTTCCGCCACCAGCAAAGGCCTTGAAGCCTGGCTTGCCCAAGCGCAGCCCGATTGTATTTGTGTCCAGGAAGTCAAAGCCCAAGCGACGGACGTTGCAGGCAAGTTCGAGTCCCTTGGTGACCTGAAAGGGCATTTCCAATTTGCGGAGAAGAAGGGCTATTCCGGTGTAGGCATCTACACACGGGCTGTACCGAGCGACGTCCGTGTGGGATACGGCTCCCAAGAGTTTGACCCCGAGGGTCGCTATGTGGAGCTGCGTTTTGACACGCCGAGCCGCAAGTTCTCCATCATCAGCGCGTACTTCCCGAGCGGCTCTTCGGGCGAAGAGCGGCAAGCCGCCAAGTTCCGATTCTTGGAAGAGTTTTACCCCCATCTTCAGGGCCTCCGGTCAGGGCGTGAGTTGGTGCTGTGTGGCGACCTCAATATTGCGCACCAGGAGATGGACCTGAAAAACTGGAAAGGCAACAAAAAGAACTCCGGCTTTTTGCCCGAAGAGCGGGCGTGGATGAGCAAAGCGCTGAGCGAAGGGGGACTGGTAGATGTGTACCGCAAGCTACATCCCACAGCCACTGAAGAATGCTACACATGGTGGAGCAATCGCGGGCAGGCCTATGCCAAGAACGTGGGCTGGCGACTCGACTACCACCTGGCCACCCCTGCTTTCGCCGCCACAGCCAAGGAAGTCGCCATTTACAAGGCCGAGAAGTTTTCCGACCATGCGCCCGTCACTGTCGCCTACGACTGGGCCCTGTAACGCTGCACCAAGCATCAGCGGAAAAGACTCCCCATAAAAAAGAGCCCTCTCGGGGCTCTTTTTTACTGCTTCTGCGCTTTGCGACGTCGGGCCACTGCACCCAAAACGGCCAGTCCGCCCAACATCAGGGCATAAGTCTCCGGCTCGGGTACCGGTGTCATGATGGAGACCTTGATGACCATGTCGTCGTAGTCGTGATCTTTGGCCTTGTCGTTAAACATCAGCAATGCACTCTGTTTATCGCTGCTCAAGACCATACCCACACGGTCGCTGCCATTGCCAAACGCGGAGCGCAAATTGCCCTGCGAGAAGAAACTGAAGTTCAGTTTTCCGGCGTTCACATCAGAAAAACTGAAAGAGCTCACGCCGGGGACCGACGTGGTGTTCGAGAAAGACTCCACATCGAAAGGGCGGAAGCTGATCGAGCTGAATACGTTGTTGTACGCAGCTTCTTTGCCCACGAAGGTAAAGGTCAGGTCAGCCGCGCCACTCAAATTCAAAAAACTGCCGAAACGTGCATGCGACAGATCGAAGCCCGGAACAGCCACATCAAAAGCATTGGCACGGTTGGTGTTGAGGGTGAGGTGGCTTCCACCCGTCAACGAAAAGGTGGGCGATGTCACAACAGTTGCCATCGCGGCACCCGCCATGGAGCAACCCAGCGCCAGCCCTATCGCCAGTTTTTTCAGCAGTGTGTTCACAGTTACTCCCTTGTATGTAAGTAGTTGTAATTGTGGTTTTATCGCGGGCTTCCAACAATAGTCCGCGTGGACTAGCGGGAGTGCAAACAGTGCCTTTCAGGCCCGCTTTAAGGCACTTTTTTGGATTTTTCGGGCTTTTGAGCCTTCGCATACAGGGGCACCACTTGCGCCATGGCCGCTTCCATGTCGGCAATCCGGGTATCGCCGGCAGGGTGGGTCGACAGCCATTGCGGCGGCGCATTCTTGTTGGCGGCCGACATCTTTCGCCACAGGGTGATGCCCGCGCGCGGGTCGTAACCCGCGCGGGCAGCCAGCTCCAGCCCGACCAGATCGGCCTCGGACTCATCTTCACGGCTGAACTTCAAGGTCAAGAGCTGGGCACCGTATTGGGTGACCGTTTGCCCGATCTGCCCAAGCCCGAGCACCTGCGACAGCAAGTTCGCACCCAGCCCGGTCGCTGCGGTTTTACCCATCCGCTCGCGGGCATGCTCCCGCAAGGCATGGGCGATTTCGTGGCCCATGACCATGGCGACTTCGTCATCTGTGAGTTTGAGCGTATCGAGAATGCCGGTGTAGAAAGCGATCTTCCCCCCTGGCATGCAAAAAGCATTGATCTGCTTGGATCCGATCAGGTTGATCTCCCACCGCCAGTCTTTCGCGCGGGGATTCCATTCATTGGCGTAAGGGATGATGCGCCGCGCGATCGCCCTCAAACGCTGTACTTGAGGATGCTCATTCCCGGCCAGCGCCCTTTGCTGCTGCGCCTGGGCCAGCATCTGGGCGTATTGCTGCGCTGCGGACTGCTCAATGTCGCTCGCAGAAACCAGTTTGCTGAATGCGGAGTTGCCCCCCACCTCCACGCCATCTCTCGCCCACACGGCCGGGGTGAACACGGTGCCACCCACCATCAACAAGCCGCCAACCCAGCGGATCAGGGATGGGCGGAGGCGACTCACAAGACACAGATCACTCAACATGGCAGCGTTTGACTCCAAAGTGGACAGGTATTATTCCCCGATG
>DAINNP010000263.1:0-3166 GCA_036735785.1 Rhodoferax sp.
CAGAACATCGAGCTGTTTGAGCACGCCAGCGTGCTGCACAACCTGCTGATTGGCCGTCACACCCACCGCAAAACCAGCCTCTGGCAGGACTTGCTGTTCACCTCCGCGGTGCGCGAGGCTGAACTGAAAGCGCGGGAGAAGGCCGAAGAAGTCATCGAGTTTCTTGACCTGCAGCACTACCGCGACTCGTTGGTTGCCGGCCTGCCTTACGGCGTGCGCAAGGTGGTGGAGATGGCGCGCGCCCTGTGCACCGAGCCCAAACTGCTATTGCTCGATGAGCCCTCCAGTGGCTTGAATGTGGAAGAAACCGACGACATGGCTTTCTGGATCCAGGACATCAAAAACGAGTTGGGCATTACGGTGCTCATGGTGGAACACGACATGAGCCTGGTATCCAAGGTGTCAGACCGGGTTCTGGCCATGAACCAGGGTGAAGTGCTGGCCATGGGCAGCCCCCGCGAAGTGCAAACGGACCCTGCGGTCGTGGAAGCCTATTTGGGCTCGATCGACGATGTGTCGTCCTTGCGCCGCCAACCCGCGCGGGAGGTTGCATGAGCACCCTGCCCCCACCCATCAGCGACCAGCCGGTGCTCAAGCTCTCGAACGTCGAGAGTGCCTATGGGCCTATCAAAGCCATCCGTGGTGTGAGCCTGCAGGTGCGACGCGGCGAGATAGCCACGGTGCTCGGCTCCAACGGAGCGGGCAAAACTACGATTCTGAAAACCATCTCGGGGATCATTGATCCGCGCAAGGGCTCGGTCGAATTCAAGGGCCAGGACATCACGGCGCGCGATCCGGCGCACATCGTGCAAGAGGGCTTGAGCCACGTGCCTGAAGGGCGTGAGGTTTTCCCCCTGCTCAGCGTGCATGACAACCTGCTCATGGGAGCCTTTACCCGCTCTGACCGCGATGGCGTGGCCAAAGACATTGCCACGGTGTATGGCTATTTCCCGATTCTGAAAGAGCGCGCCACCCAAGATGCGGGCTTGCTTTCAGGCGGGCAGCAGCAGATGCTGGCGATCAGCCGCGCGCTCATGGCCGACCCCGACCTCATTCTCCTGGACGAGCCCAGCCTGGGCCTGAGCCCGAAACTCACCAAAGAAATTTTCGAGATCGTGGTGCGCATCAACCGCGAGCGTGGCACCACCATCCTGCTGGTCGAGCAGAACGCCAACATGGCGCTCAACGCCTCGGACTACGGCTACGTGCTGGAGAACGGCCGCATCGTCATGGAAGACACCTGCGCCAACCTGCGCGAAAAAGACGACATCAAAGAGTTTTACCTTGGCATGAAGGAGGACGGTGTGCGCGGGGAACGTCGTTGGAAAAAGAAGAAAACCTGGAGATAGCAGCATGAACGGACTCTGGGACACCAGCAACATCCAGCCACAAAGTGGTATTGCCATGACCGGTGACACGATACCGGCCATGTTCTGGAACGCCGTGGCCGCCCGCGGCCCCGACATCTGGCTGCGCCAGAAGCACCTGGGGCTCTGGCGTAGCTGGACATGGAACCAGACGGCCGAGGCCGTGCGCGAAATTGCAGGCGGATTGATCAGCCTGGGCTTTGAACAAGGCCACACCGCATCCATTTTGGCCAACACCGTCGTCGAATGGGTGTGGGCGGATCTGGCTGTGTTGTCGGCGGGTGGCGTGTCGAATGGGATCTACCCCACCGATGCGCCGAGCCAGGTGCACTACCTGTGCGAAGACTCCACCACAAGCATCTTGTTTGTCGAAGACGATGAACAACTCGACAAAGCCCTGGAAGTGCGCGCGCAGTGCAGCACCCTGCGAAAAATCGTGGTGATGGACATGGAGGGCCTGCGTGGCCTTGACGATCCGGACGTCATCAGCCTTGACGCCCTACGGGCACTGGGCCGCACCTACAACGCAGCCAACCCGAACGCAGTAACTCAACGCAGCGCCAACTGCAAACCTGAAGACCTGGCGATTCTGGTCTACACCTCAGGGACCACGGGCAAGCCCAAAGGCGCCATGCATTTGCACGAAGGCCTGGTCTACGCGATCAGGGGGTACAACACCCTCATTGCCCAGGACGCGCGCGATGAGCGCATGTGCTTTTTGCCCCTGTGCCACATTGCTGAGCGGCTGGGTGGTGAGTACTTTTCGCTCTACACCGGCGCCAAACTTAACTTTGTTGAAAACCCCGAGACCATCCCCGAGAACGTGCGCGAAATCGCCCCCACGGTGTTCACTGCAGTGCCACGGGTGTGGGAGAAGTTCTACTCGAGCGTCATGATCGCGCTCAAAGAGTCCGGCAAGATCCAGCAAATGGTCTATGGCTGGGGTATCGGCGTGGGTGGCCGCATCGCCGATCTGGTGCTCGCGGGACAACCCGTGGGCGCAGGCCTCAAGCTGCAATTCAAACTGGCCCAAGTGCTGGCGCTGAACAACGTGCGCAAGCTGATCGGGATCCATCGCTCACGGTTCCTGATTACCGGTGCGGCACCGATTTCACCGGATCTGGTCCGTTGGTATTTGGCGCTGGGCGTCCCCATGCTCGAGGTCTGGGGCATGACCGAGACCTGTGGCGCCTCCACGGGCGTGCCTGCCAGCAAAATCAAACCCGGTTCGATCGGTCCGGCAGCCCCCTTCAACGAGGTCAAGCTGGACCCTGCGACCGGTGAAATCATGGTGCGGGGCAAGAACGTGTTTGCCGGCTACCTGAATCTGCCGGAGAAGACGGCGGAAACCATCACTGCCGATGGCTGGCTGCACACCGGGGACGTGGGCGTGGTGGATGGTGACGGTTACTTCCGGATTACCGACCGGATGAAAGACATCATCATCACCGCTGGCGGCAAGAACATCACCCCGAGTGAGTTGGAAAACGACCTGAAGTTCTCGCCGTACATCACTGATGCGGTGGTCATTGGCGACAAGCGCCCATTCCTGACCGTCATCGTCATGATCGACCAGGAGAACGTAGAAAAGTTTGCGCAAGATGCCGATATTCCATTCAGTAACTATGCGTCGCTCACCCGCGCCCCTGAAGTGCTGGCCTTGATCCAGTCCGAGCTGGACCGGGTCAATAAGAAGTTTGCCCGCGTTGAGCAGATCAAAAAGTTTTTCCTGCTGGAGAACCAACTCACGGCAGAAGACGAGGAACTCACACCCACCATGAAGCTCAAACGCAAGCTGG
>DAINNP010000264.1:0-3151 GCA_036735785.1 Rhodoferax sp.
GCTACTTTGACGACGTCACCACCGTGATCCAGGGCGGTTCCTCCTCCGTGAAGGCACTGACTGGCTCCACTGAAGAAGAGCAGTTCCACTAAGCAACCCGCTGTGGAGCGAAGGCCGGGCAGCTCACAAGGCGCCCGGCCTTTTTTATTGGGTAAAATACACGCTCAACTTTGTATAAGAGCGAGAAAGGCAGTTTGGTTATGACACCGCGAACTACTCCGGCAACATTCACTGTGCAATAAGGCCGTAGTCCGCGCGCCTTGTGCGCAATCAGCTATCAAATTCATAGTAAAGCGCGGACCGTTCCGCGCTTTTTGTTTTTCTGAACCCTCTTTTTAGACACCACCATGATCAACATCACACTTCCTGACGGCTCCAAACGTGAATTCCCCGGCCCGGTAACTGTCGCTGAAGTCGCGGCCTCTATTGGTGCCGGATTGGCTAAGGCAGCGCTGGCGGGCAAAGTGGACGGCAAGGTGGTCGACACGAGCTTTCAGATGTCTGTGGACAGTGCGTTGTCCATCATTACGGCCAAAGACGCAGATGGGCTGGAGGTCATTCGACATTCCACAGCCCACTTGTTGGCTTATGCCGTCAAGGAGTTGTTTCCTGATGCGCAAGTGACGATCGGCCCTGTGATTGAGCACGGATTCTTTTACGACTTTTCGTACAAACGCCCCTTCACCCCCGAAGATTTGGTCGCCATCGAAAAGAAGATGACTGAACTGGCCGGCAAAGATGAGCCGGTGGTTCGCCGCGTATTGCCACGTGACGAGGCGGTGGAGTACTTCAAGAGCTTGGGTGAGCAGTACAAAGCGGAGATCATTGCCAGTATTCCTGCAAACGAAGATGTCTCGCTTTACCGCGAAGGCAAGTTCGAGGACCTGTGCCGTGGTCCCCACGTGCCCAGCACCGGCAAGCTCAAGCACTTCAAGCTGATGAAGGTGGCAGGCGCCTACTGGCGCGGTGATCACAAAAATGAAATGTTGCAGCGGATTTACGGTACTGCGTGGGCTACCAAAGATGAGTTGCAGCAGTACTTGACCATGCTGGAAGAGGCCGAGAAGCGCGATCACCGCAAGCTCGGCCGCGAGCTCGACCTGTTCCACATTGACGAGCACTCGCCCGGCACCGTGTTTTGGCATCCCAAGGGCTGGACGCTATGGCAGGGTGTTGAGCAGTATATGCGCAAGGTGTACCAGGACAATGGTTACCAGGAAGTCAAGGGGCCGCAGATCATTGACAAAAGCTTGTGGGAGAAAACAGGCCATTGGGACAAGTACCGCGAGAACATGTTCACCACCGAGAGTGAAAAGCGCGACTACGCCCTTAAGCCCATGAACTGCCCGGGCCACATCCTGATCTACAAGCAGGGCATCAAGAGCTACCGCGACTTGCCGCTGCGCTTTGGTGAATTCGGCCAGTGCCACCGTAACGAGCCTTCGGGTGGCTTGCATGGAATCATGCGTGTCCGCGCATTCACCCAAGACGATGGACATATTTTTTGCACAGAAGCTCAGATTCAGGAGGAGGTGAAAACCTTCACTACGCTGCTGCAAAAGGTTTACAAAGACTTCGGTTTCACCAACATCATTTACAAATTGTCGACTCGCCCCGAGAAGCGTATCGGGACCGAAGAGAGCTGGGATCGTGCGGAAAACGCTTTAGCAGAGGGCTTGCGCGCCTCCGGCTGCGACTTTGAGTATTTGCCGGGCGAGGGCGCTTTTTACGGCCCCAAAATTGAGTACACACTGAAAGACGCGTTGGGTCGGCCGTGGCAATGCGGCACCATCCAAGTGGACCCTAACCTCCCGGAGCGCTTGGATGCCGAATTTGTCGGGGAGGACGGCAGCCGCCATCGCCCTGTGATGCTGCATCGCGCGATCGTCGGAAGCCTAGAGCGGTTCATCGGAATCTTGATCGAAGAAAGCGCGGGAGCTTTACCTGCTTGGTTGGCGCCAGTGCAAATTGCGGTTCTTAACATCACGGATGCACAGGCCGAATATGCCCGGAACGTCGCGAAAACGCTGCAGGATCAAGGGCTTAGGGTCCATTTAGATCTGCGCAACGAGAAAATAACCTATAAAATACGAGAGCATTCGATGCAGAAGCTGCCGTACCTGATTGTCATTGGTGACAAAGAGATGGCAGCAGGCGCTGTTGCAGTGCGTGCCCGAGGTGGTCAAGACCTCGGTGCAATGCCTCTGGAGTCGTTCATTGAACGTATCACCTCAGACATTGCCAACAAAACTTCCTGAAGATATTTCCAAGGATTGAATGGTTTGTTGGTGCGCGTTGTGCGGCAACCGCTACAGTTTGTGTAGCAGATATTGTGAAGGATTGAGCCATCGCTACTGAATTTCGTGACCGCCGCCAGCGCGAAGAACGTAAACACCGTTTGAACCGTGAAATCATGGCCCCCGAGGTTCGCCTCTCCGGGCCTGAGAACGAGCCTTTGGGTGTCGTCAGCCTGATGGAGGCGCTCCGCATGGCGGGCGACCTCGACGTTGACTTGGTTGAAATTGCCGCTACTGCCAACCCGCCTGTGTGCCGGTTGATGGACTATGGCAAGTTCAAGTACCAAGAGCAAAAGAAGGCAGCGGAAGCGAAAGCCAAGCAGACGGTCATTGAGATCAAGGAAATCAAATTCCGCCCGGGTACCGATGACGGCGACTACAACATCAAGATGCGCAACATCAGGCGTTTCTTGGCGGATGGCGACAAGTGCAAGATCACTTTGCGTTTCCGCGGTCGTGAAATCACCCATCAGGAAATCGGTTTGGCGATGTTGCAGCGGATGCGTGATGAGTTGGGTGACACCATCCTCGTTGAGCAGTTTCCGAAGCTCGAAGGCCGCCAGATGATCATGATGATCGCACCGGGTCGTAAAAAGCCGGGTGGTTCACCAAAGCCTGCTGCAGAAGCAGCAGGTTAAATTTTGCAGACAGGTCTGGTCACCTGTTTGTGATGAGCAAGGTTGCGTAAGCGGCCTTGCAAAGCGAGGTCTGAAATAGCCTCGCACAAGTGGCTCGGGGCCAACAAGGCTGGGAAAGTTTCTCAGACGCCTCACGAGCACAAATGAAAAGGAGCATGAATATGCCCAAAATGAAGACCAAGAGCGCGGCGAAGAAACGCTTCCGCGTCCGTCCAG
>DAINNP010000265.1:0-3143 GCA_036735785.1 Rhodoferax sp.
TTCAGGAAGCAGGCCTTGAGCATGAAGCTGCCGCCGTCCATCTTGCAGTCCACCTCGTGGTCGCCGCCCACCAGGCGGATGCTTTTGACCTTGGTGCCCTGCTTGAGCACGGTGGAGCTGCCTTTGACTTTCAGGTCTTTGATCAGCACCACGGCGTCGCCGTCCTGCAGCACCTGGCCGTTGGAGTCTTTGACGACTGCGTTGTCTTCATCATCCGCTGCAACAGCTTGTGGCCATTCAAAGCCGCAGTCGGCGCAGACAAAGTTGCTGCCGTCGGGGTAGGTGTTTTCCAGAGTGCATTGCGGGCAGGCGGGAGTTGTGGGCATGGATTCTTTCTGTTTGCTATCAATTCAGTAGCTGCTAGCGCAATAAATATGAGCGCTAGAGCTCAATTTCTTATAAATATGGGGCAGTCCACTGGCCACCGCTGCAACGCTCGATCCCGGCCAGATCCTGGCGACTTTGCACGCTGCTGAAACCCGCAGCTTCTAGGAGTACTCGCACATCGGTAGCCTGGTCATAGCCGTGCTCCAGCAGCAGCCAGCCGCCCGCGTGCAGGCGACTTCTGGCTTGCTCGATGATGGTGCGGATGTCGTCCAGCCCGTCAGTACCCGCGGTGAGCGCCTGGCGCGGTTCAAAGCACAGTGCGGGCAGGTGCTCGTCGTTCTCGCGGATATAGGGCGGGTTGGAGACGATGGCCTGAAACAGCCCTTGTGTGCCACTGAGCCAGGAGCCTTGGCTGAAAGCCACCGCCAAGCCCAGGCGTTGCGCGTTGGCTTGCGCGACAGCCAGTGCGGCGTCGCTGTAGTCCACCGCCTCCACCTGTAGTGAGGGTCGCGTGGCCTTGAGTGCCAGTGCGATGGCACCACTGCCGGTGCCCAAATCCACCATGCGGGCGGTGGGGGTGGGCGCGACAACGTCCAGTGTCCAGTCGACCAGCGTTTCGGTGTCGGGGCGGGGCACGAGTACATCGGAGTTGACGTGCAGTGTCAGTCCGAAGAACTCTTGGTGCCCAACGATGTATGCCACGGGTTCGCCGGCCAAGCGACGGGTGGTCAGTTGCTCCAGCGTGGTGAGCGTTTGCTCCTTGATCAGGTCGGTGTCATGGGCCAACAGCCATGCCCGTCCGGTCCGCGGCTTTCCCAAGGCGTGCAAAAGCAGAAGCCGACTGTCCGTCAAATCAAGTCCCTGACTTTGCAGGTGTGAAATCGCTTGCGCAAGGGTGGGCATGGTTGCTTTTGAATGTGGGTGTGACATCAATTGGGGCTGGGTATTGTCCCTTGCTTCTGGGCTGTCTTTGTGTAAGCAACGAGGCGGCTAGGTGCTTACCAGCTTGACGGAACTGGCGAAAGAAACTTCACTGTAAATCCGCAAGCAAGCATGAAAGAACCTATGCTCAAAAATCTATCGATCGCCAAACGCCTTGGCTTGGGTTTTGCCTTGATCTTGGCCTTGTCTTTGTTCACCATTTTTGTGAGTATTGCGCGGCTCAGCTCTGTGGCCAGCTCGACGGCCACCATGGTGAATGACCCCGTTAGAACCGAGCGACTGGTCAGTGACTGGTACCGAAATGTTCACACGGGCGTCCGTCGAACCGGTGCGATCGCGCGTAGTGCGGACCCTGCGTTGGCCGAATTTTTTGCGGAAGATCAAGCCGCCTCCAGCAAGAGCTCAGGCGAATTGCAAAAAGCGCTCGAAGATCTGATGAAGACCGATATCGAGAAAACCTTGTTCAAGGAAATCGGGGATCAACGCAAGATTTACATCGCAGCCCGCGACGAAATTGTGGTCCTGAAAAAAGAAGGGAAGAACGACGAGGCGCTGAAAGTCTTGGAGCAGAAGTTCATTCCTGCTTCCAAGATTTACCTCTCGAAAATGGATGCCCTTTTGCAGCAGCAGCGGCAGGCAGTAGATGACTTGGCCGGCGACATCCAGAACAACTACCAAAGCAGCAGGCTCTTGATGATCGGGTTGGCGACTGTGAGTTTGTTGTTAAGCATGGCTTGTGCGGTGGTGCTCTCAGGCTCGATTACGCAACCTTTGACCCAAGCCAGCGTACTTGCCAAGAAGATAGCCTCCGGAGATTTGACGGGGCAGGTTCAAATAGATCGCACTGATGAGATGGGCTATTTGATGTCCAACTTGCGCGATATGCAGACGAGCCTTGTGTCGGTAGTGGCGAATGTTCGCCAAGGCGCCGAGAGTGTGTCTACGGCGAGCGCCGAGATCGCCCAAGGCAATAACGACCTGAGTGCCCGCACCGAGCACCAGGCCAGCGCGCTGGAGGAAACCGCGGCCAGCATGGAAGAGCTCAACAGCACTGTCAAACAAAATGCCGACAACGCCCGCCAGGCTAATCAGTTGGCGATGAGCGCCTCTACGGTCGCGGTGCAAGGCGGCGAAGTGGTGGGGCAAGTGGTGGACACCATGAAGGGTATCAATGAGGCCAGCCGAAAGATCAGCGACATCATCAGCGTGATTGATGGCATCGCCTTTCAAACGAATATTCTGGCGCTGAACGCCGCTGTAGAGGCTGCACGTGCGGGTGAGCAAGGCCGTGGCTTTGCGGTGGTCGCTTCAGAAGTCCGCTCGCTCGCCGGTCGAAGCGCGGAAGCCGCGAAAGAAATCAAGAGCCTCATCAACGCCAGCGTGGAGCGGGTGGAGCAGGGCACCGCCCTGGTCGACAAAGCGGGAGAAACCATGACCGAAGTCGTCAGCAGCATCCGTCGGGTGACCGACATCATGGGCGAGATCAGCGCCGCCAGCAACGAGCAAAGTGCCGGTGTGGCGCAGGTGGGGGAGGCTGTGACTTCGATGGACCAAGCGACGCAGCAAAACGCTGCTTTGGTGGAAGAGATGGCTGCGGCGGCCAGCAGCTTAAAGAGTCAGGCCAACGACTTGGTGCAGGTGGTGGGGGTGTTCAAGCTCTGACTTTGGCGAGAGTCTGGGTGCTTGGCCGCCCCAACTCCACCCCACAAGCAACATCAATTCAAACTGTTTTCCAGCGCAGCCAACTGCTGGGCCGCTTCGTAGGCTTGCAGGGCCTCGACCACATCGTCCAAATCGCCTTCCATGGCGCGGTCCAGTTTGTAGAGCGTCAAGTTGATGCGGTGGTCGGTCAATCGGCCTTGCGGGTAGTTGTA
>DAINNP010000266.1:0-3129 GCA_036735785.1 Rhodoferax sp.
CATCGTGCGCTGTGCCTCCACCCGTGAAGCGGTGCGCGGCGCCGACATCGTGACCACGGTAACCGCCGACAAAACCAATGCCACCATCCTGACGGCGGACATGATCGAACCCGGCATGCACCTCAATGCCGTGGGCGGCGACTGCCCAGGCAAGACCGAGCTGGAGGCCGCCATCCTGAATCAGGCCAAAGTTTTCGTGGAGTTTGAACCCCAGACGCGCATCGAGGGCGAGCTGCAGCAGATGCCTGCTGACTTTGTGACCCACCCACTCTGGCAGGTACTGGCTGGCCACGCTGCGGGCCGGGACCACGCCGAACAAGTCACCTTGTTTGACTCGGTGGGTTTTGCCCTGGAGGATTTGTCGGCCCTGCGCTATGTCCATGCACTGTCCCAGAAACTGGGCGTAGGCAGCACCGTGCAACTGGTGCCCGACCTCGCGGACCCCAAAGACCTGTTCGCCTGTGCCACCGCCGTTCCTGCGCCTTTGCGCAAAGCCGCATGAGCCAGCCGGTGTTACACATCGTCGGCGCAGCGGTCGGCGAGGGCGCCAGCGATGGCGGATGCAAATGGGGCTCCAACGCCCTGAAAGAGCATGGTCTGCAGCGCGCTTTGGCAGCGACCGGACGCACCGTCACCTGGGGCGAGACGGTGAGTGCCCAGCCTATGCTGGCTAGCAGCCGCTTGGGTGCAATCGAAGGGTTCTCGGAGCATCTGGCCCACACGGTGGCGCAGGTGCTGCACCACGGGCAGCAACCCCTGGTGGTGGGCGGTGACCATTCGTGTGCGGTGGGCACCTGGAGTGCCGTGGCAGAACATCTGCGCCCTCAAGGCAGAGTGGGGCTGGTCTGGATCGACGCACACCTGGACGCCCACACCCCCGACACCTCCGATACCCAAGCCCCCCATGGCATGCCCTTGGCGGCGCTGTTGGGTCACGGTTCGGTGGGGATGACAGATCTATTTGGCTGGCGCGGCAAGTTGTTGCCTTCGCAGGTCGCCATCATCGGTGCCCGCAGTTATGAGCCGGCCGAGCAGGCCTTGCTCAGCCAATTGGGCGTGCGCGTGATGTACATGCCCGAGGTCTTGGAGCGCGGGTTTGCCGCCTGCTTTGCCGAGGCCCGGGCTATTGCGTCGACGGGTACTGCGGGATGGGGCATCAGCTTCGATCTCGATGGGCTTGACCCGCGCGATGCGCCCGGCACCGGCACGCCGGTCGAGCAGGGTATACGTCTGGCGGATGCGCTTCAGGCCCTCGACGGCTGCAGCCACGATCCGCAGTTTGTGGCCATGGAACTCACCGAGTACAACCCCTTGCGCGACTTTGGGGGGCAGACCGCCCGCGCGGCGACAGCGCTGCTGTGCACCGTACTGGCGCCGTCGGCTGCCACGCTAGAGCTGGCCGCTTAGGCAAGTCGCCGCGGCTGTGCAAGGGCCGGTGTGCCAAGTAAACTCACCACCCTATGCATGTCGCGGCCAACCAACTCCAGAACCACCTGCAACGCGGGCTCAAGAGCCTGTACACCTTGCACGGTGACGAGCCGCTGCTGCAGCAAGAGGCGCTGGATGCGATCCGCGCAGTGGCCCGCACCCAGGGTTACACCGAGCGAACCTCGCACACCGTGGCCGGTGCCCACTTCGATTGGAGCGAGGTGCTTGCCGCAGGCGGCTCGCTCAGCCTGTTTGCCGACAAGCAGATTGTGGAAATCCGCATCCCCAGCGGCAAGCCGGGCAAAGACGGCAGCGTTGCGCTGCAGCAGTTGGCCGAAGCCGCGCAAGGCAACGACTCCACCCTCACCATCGTCATGCTGCCGCGACTGGACAAGATGACCAAGTCCGGCGCCTGGTTCTCCGCGCTGGAGAGCTATGGCATCTCGCTTCAGGTCGATCCGATTGAGCGCAACGCCTTGCCGCAGTGGATTGCCCAGCGCCTGGGCGCCCAAGGGCAGCGAGTGGCCGCCGGTGAAGAAGGGCAGCGCACCCTGCAGTTTTTTGCCGACCGTGTGGAGGGCAACCTGCTGGCTGCTCACCAGGAAATTCAAAAACTCGGCCTGCTGTATCCGGCGGATACCGGTGACGGCGTGTTGACGCTTGCACAGGTCGAAAGCGCCGTGTTGAATGTGGCGCGCTACGACGTGTTCAAGCTCTCTGAAGCGGTGCTTGCCGGCCAGGCAGCGCGGGTGCAGCGCATGCTCGATGGTTTGCAAGCCGAAGGCGAGGCCGAAGTGCTGGTGCACTACACCCTGGCCGAAGATATTCGCTCCTTGAAGCGGGTCAAAGACGCCATGGGCCAAGGGCGCCCCTTGCCGATGGCCCTGCGCGAAAACCGCATCTGGGGCGTCAAAGAGCGCCTGTTCGAGCGGGTGCTGCCCAAGCTGTCTGAGCGCACATTGGCAGAGCTCTTGCAGTCCGCCCATGTGGTGGACGGCATTGTCAAAGGCCTGAAGCAGCCCGACTGGCCAGCCAGTGGCTGGCAAGCCCTGCACCGGCTGGCTCTGCAGGTTTGCGCCTTATGCGGCGGCCAAGCCCATCCGGCATCTGCTGGCGGCTTGCGTCGCTAAGGCACCGGCAGGAGACAGGTGTGACCGATGCCACCCCTGCCCAGCGGCATGTGCAGCGCCACAACCAGATCTCCATACGCCTGCACTACCGGCTTGAGGCCGATTGGCACCGCGTGGAGGCCCAGCAGTGGAATGAGCGTGGATTCTGCTTTTTCCACACCCATGCGCTGAATGCCAATTCAGTCGCCTTCAAACGCAGTTTGCAGCACTTCGAGGGTGAGATCGTCTGGACACGCACTTGCCAGGACGAGGCACTGGTGACCGAGATGTTGCTCAATGAAGCGATCCACCGACAGGCCGACCGTGTCTCTGCCCAAGCTGAGATGCAGCAGCGCTTGCTGCGGCTGATGCGTGTGCAAGGCATGGTGGAAGCCAAGCAGCGGGTGCTCGCCTCTTTGGGCGGGATGCCCGATGCTGCCAAATGGCAGCACCAGATCCAGCAGCGAATGCAAGAAGCATTGTTCCAATCCGGCGTGCGTGTGGCCTCACCGGTGTGGTCTGCGGTGGTGGTCGATGCGCTGGCTTTGGGCGGTGTGGTGCAGGATCTGGAGCGCTGGTCGGGCAGTCTGGG
>DAINNP010000267.1:0-3129 GCA_036735785.1 Rhodoferax sp.
TGGGCGTACCCGTAAAACATTCGGAGAAACCAGTGCTTTTGTCTCTCAAGGGAACTACCCCACCCGCCATCCTGGCGCTCGCAGACGGCACGGTCTATATTGGCAATTCCATTGGGGCCGCAGGCTCCACGGTCGGCGAGGTTGTGTTCAACACCTCCATGACCGGCTATCAGGAAATCCTCACGGATCCTAGCTACTGCCAGCAGATCGTCACCCTCACTTACCCCCACATCGGCAACTACGGTGTCAACCCCGAAGACGTGGAGTCCCACAAAGTCTTCGCGGCCGGTTTGATCATCAAAGACCTGCCCCTTGTGGCAAGCAATTTCCGTAAAACCCAAACGCTGACCGAGTACTTGGTGGCTGAGGGCACGGTGGCGATTGCCAATATCGATACCCGTCAGTTGACCCGCCAGCTGCGCACCCAAGGTGCGCAAAACGGCTGCATCATGGCACTGGCGGCCGGCGAATCGGTCACCAAAGAGGCGATCGAAAAAGCCGTCGCTGCGGCCAAAGGTGCGCCCAGCATGGCTGGCCTGGATTTGGCCAAAGTGGTCTCCAGCCAAGAGAGCTATGGCTGGACCGAAGCCGAGTGGACGCTGGGTCAAGGCTACGGCCAGCAAACCGCTCCCAAGTTCCATGTGGTGGCCTATGACTTCGGCGTCAAGAAAAACATCCTGCGCATGTTGGCCCAGCGGGGTTGTAAGGTCACGGTCGTGCCGGCGCAAACGCCAGCAGCCGACGTGCTCAAGCTCAACCCCAACGGTATTTTCCTGTCCAACGGCCCCGGTGACCCGGAGCCTTGCGATTACGCGATTGCAGCAGCCAAAGAGTTGATCGAAACCGGCACGCCGACCTTCGGTATTTGCTTGGGCCATCAGATCATGGCGCTGGCCAGCGGTGCCAAAACCTTCAAGATGAAGTTCGGTCACCACGGTGCCAACCACCCGGTCAAAGACCTCGACAGCGGCCAAGTGTCTATCACCAGTCAAAACCACGGTTTTGCGGTGGATGAAAAAACCTTGCCTGCCAATCTGCGTGCCACGCACGTCAGCCTGTTTGACGGAACCTTGCAAGGCCTGGAGCGCACCGACAAACCAGCGTTTTGCTTCCAAGGGCACCCTGAAGCCTCTCCGGGTCCGCACGATATCGGCTACCTGTTTGACCGCTTCATTCGCGAGATGGAAAAGAAAGCAGCCTAAGCACCATGAGCTTCTACGGCGTGACTGACCTCTGGACCTATGTGGTGGGCGCTTTGGGCATCATTTTGTTGCCCGGGCCTAACTCATTGTTTGTCTTGTCAGTCGCGACCGTGCGGGGCGTCAAAGCCGGCTACCAAGGCGCCATGGGCGTTTTTGTGGGCGACACCATATTGCTGTTGCTCACGGCGCTTGGCGCTGCTGGTTTGTTGCGTACTTATCCTGCGCTGTTCATGGTGGTGAAATACGCCGGTGCCGCATATCTCACCTGGGTTGGTGTGAACCTGGTCATCGCTGCGATTCGCAAGTGGCGTAGCCACCAGCCGATGCAGCCGGCGATAGATGGTGCTGTGGCAGAAGCCTCGGCCCATTTGCAGCAGCCTTTCAAGCGGGCGTTGGTCATCAGCTTGTTGAATCCCAAGGCGATACTTTTTCTGCTGTCGTTTTTTGTGCAGTTTATTGACCCCGCCTACGAAATGCCTGCGGTGCCCTTCTTGATTTTGAGCGCCATCATCATGGTATTCAGTGCTGTGTATCTTTCTGCCCTGATTTTTGCAGGTGCCCGACTGGCCCAGGGTTTCAGCCGCCGCAAGCGGCTGAGTGCCACCCTGTCCAGTGCCGTGGGCGGCCTGTTCGTCTGGTTCGGTGCCAAGCTGGCGACAGCCAGCCTGAACTGAATCCGATTGATTTGATTAAAAACTAAAAAGCCCTAAAGCTAAGAGTCCACCATGCCAAAACGTACCGACATCAAAAGCATTCTCATCATCGGCGCCGGCCCCATCATCATCGGGCAGGCCTGTGAGTTCGACTACTCCGGCGTGCAAGCGTGCAAAGCTTTGCGTGAAGAGGGCTACAAAGTCATTCTGATCAACAGCAATCCCGCAACGATCATGACCGACCCCGCCACCGCCGACGTCACTTACATTGAGCCCATCACATGGCAAACGGTCGAGAAGATCATCGCCAAGGAAAAGCCTGACGCGATTCTGCCCACCATGGGCGGTCAAACCGCGCTGAACTGCGCGCTGGACCTCTGGCACCACGGCGTGCTGGACAAGTACAAGGTCGAGCTGATCGGTGCAACGCCTGAAGCCATCGACAAAGCTGAAGACCGCTTGAAGTTCAAAGACGCCATGACCAAGATCGGTCTGGGCTCCGCACGCTCCGGTATCGCCCATAGCATGGACGAAGCTTGGGCTGTGCAAAAGACGCTGGGCTTCCCCACCGTCATCCGCCCCAGCTTCACTTTGGGCGGCACCGGTGGCGGCATTGCCTACAACGCCGAAGAGTTCGAAACCATCTGCAAGCGCGGCCTGGAAGCTTCGCCGACCAACGAGCTGCTGATTGAAGAATCGCTGCTGGGCTGGAAAGAGTACGAGATGGAAGTGGTGCGCGACAAGGCGGACAACTGCATCATCGTTTGCTCCATCGAAAACCTGGATCCCATGGGCGTGCACACGGGTGACTCCATCACCGTGGCCCCGGCCCAGACGCTGACTGACAAGGAATACCAGATCCTGCGTAACGCATCGCTGGCGGTGCTGCGCGAAATTGGTGTGGACACCGGTGGGTCGAACGTACAGTTCTCGATCAACCCGGTCGATGGCCGCATGGTCGTCATCGAGATGAACCCGCGCGTGTCGCGTTCCTCGGCGCTGGCTTCCAAGGCCACGGGCTTCCCCATCGCCAAGGTGGCGGCCAAGTTGGCGGTCGGCTTCACGTTGGACGAGCTGCGCAACGACATCACCGGCGGCGCTACGCCCGCGTCCTTCGAGCCCTCCATTGACTATGTTGTCACCAAGATTCCGCGTTTCGCGTTTGAGAAATTCCCCACGGCCGACAGCCGCCTGACCACACAGATGAAGTCGGTGGGCGAGGTGATGGCCATGGGCCGTACCTTCCAGGAATCCTTCCAGAAAGCCCTGCGCGG
>DAINNP010000268.1:0-3127 GCA_036735785.1 Rhodoferax sp.
ACCAGGACCTGGCCAACCCGCTCGGCGTGGGCGGCACCTCGCTGCATGGCTGGGCCATGTCGACGCGCACGTTTCAGTCCAAGCTGTTTGGCAACACTGAGGGCGGAGCGACGGGCACTGACCATGACTTTGCCCAGTGCGGCTTCCAGAACATGGGGGCTGGATTTTGGGGCGCAACATGTTCTGCCTCGTGCGCGGGCCTTGGCCCGATGAGAGCTGGCGCGGCTGGTGGGAGGACAACCCGGTCTACCACGTGCCGGTGGGTGGCGGCGTCAACACCATCTAGCAGGACCTGCGCCTGATTGATGAAATGCATGTCGCCATCTCGCCAGTGCTGCTGGGCGCGGGGGAGCGGTTGTTCGAGGGCATCAACCTGCCTGCCTTGGACTAGGCTTGCACCCAGCATGCAAGCACACTAGACGCAGCCCGCTTGGGCTGACAAGATCGACAGTGTTCATCCATTTTCAAAGGCTTCACTATGGAACCCGTTGAGCAGCGCTCCGATGTACGAAGCACCTTTATTGCTGCTACGCCTGAGCAGGTGTATGCCGCGATGAGCGATCCCGACCGTATAGCCCGCTGGTGGGGGCCGGATGGTTTCACGAGCACCATCCACGTATTTGACTTTCAACCAGGTGGGCGTTGGGGGCTGACCATGCACGGGCCTGACGGTCAGGATTACCCCAATGAAAGCCGTTTCACGCGCTTGAGCCCAGGTGTGCTCTGGGAGATGGAGCATGTTCAAGGGCACCATTTCTTGCTGACTTTGCAGTTGCAGCCCTCAGAGGGAGGCACAACGGTTCGTTGGTGCCAGACGTTCGACACGGTGACTCATTACCAAGGTTTAGCCTCTTTTGTGGCTGTAGCCAATGCACAAAACTTGCAGCGGCTTGCGAAGGAAGTGTTGCGCTGACTGTCGGTATCTTCCGATTGCTTGGTGAGAGTTTGGGGTGCATCGGCCTCGGCCTGGCGTGGTTTTGGCTCTCGGTCTATTGTGGGTAGTCACTGAACCCAGAGTGCCCTAGCCGCTTTTGAATTAACGCAGTCCTACACCCGCAGCCTGCTCAGCCTTCTGAATCAGCTCAATCTTGTAGCCATCCGGATCAGTCACAAACGCAATCACAGTGCTGCCGCCTTTGACCGGGCCGGCTTCGCGGGTCACGTTGCCGCCCGCAGCCTTGATTTTTTCGACTGCGGCATAGGCGTCGGGCACACCCAAGGCGATGTGGCCGTAGGCGGTACCCAGGTCGTAGCTATCCACGCCCCAGTTGTAGGTGAGTTCAATCTCGGCTTGGGTGGGGTTGCCGCCCTCAAAGCCCAGGAAGGCGAGGCTGTATTGGTATTCCGTGTTTTCCGAGGTGCGCAGCACCTGCATGCCCAGCACTTGGGTGTAGAAGTCGATGGAGCGTTGAAGGTTGCCAACGCGCAGCATGGTGTGGAGGAATTGCATGCGCCGGATGATAATCCCGCCACTATTCAAAGGCCCACCATGAGCACGTTTACCCAAGTCATTTTGTACACCGACACCGATGGTTTTGCCAAGTTCCGCGAGGAGACGATTCCTTTGAACGAGGGCAATCCACAGTCCATGCTCTCGGAGGTGTTTGCGTCGGGCGGTTACCAGTTGCGCACCAGCCCGGTGGGCTTTCGCAGCCAGTTCCATTGCTCGGGGCACACACAGTGGTGCTTTATTTTGCAAGGGCAGATGGAGATCGGTGTACATGGAAGCTCACGCGTATTCGGGCCCGGCCAGCACTTTTACTCGGCAGATTTGCTGCCCGAAGGCGCCACATTTGACCCCGCCATCCACGGCCACTGGAGCCGCCAGGTGGGTGACCAGCCTTTGGTCACCCTGTTTATCCGGGGCTAAGCCGCAGCAGCGCGCGCCGCTGCGCCTTGCAACGCACCCGACAAGATGCGATGCACGCCGGGCTTGCCCGCTTTGACAGCTTGGATCAGGCCAGCGGCCACGTCCTCAGCTTGCACGGGCAGGTAATTCGCAGGAATGAGTGGCTTGAGTAGTTTGCTGACCATCAGGCCGATGCGCTCGCCGGGGCGCTCGGGTTGGTTCAGCGTGCCGCGGTCGCCCACCAAGAGGGAAGGTCGAATGATGCTGACACTGGTGTAGCCCAGCTGGGTAATCGCGTCTTCCACTTCGCCTTTGACACGGTTGTAAAACACGCCGGATTTTGCATCCGCGCCCATGGCGCTAACCACTCCTAATTTCGTAGCGCCCCGCGCACGTCCTGCCTGGGCTATAGCCATAACAGCGTCATAGTCCACTGCGCGGAACGCGGCTTGGCTGCCGGCCACCTTGATGGTGGTACCCAGACAAATAAAAACATCGTCGATCTGCGGCAGCTCAGGGAGCGCCGCAAAGTCGACGATGTGTTGGGTCAGCTTAGGGTGGGTCAAGGGCAGCGTGCGCCGCCCCAGACTGTGTACCGCGCTGGTGTGTTTATCGGCTAGAAGAGCCGCCAGGACCGCGCGGCCCACGAGGCCCGTTGCCCCCGCGACCACCGCCACCCGTGCGTCCACCGCCGCCGAAGCCGCCTCCGCCACCACCGTATCCGCCGCCATTTCCACCTCCACTGCGACCACCGCCGCCAAAGCCACCGCCACCACCGCGGCGGGCGCCACGGCCAGCCATCATATCGACGCTGGTGCGCATGGGGTCAGGTTGAGCAGTAGAAGGGCGCGGTGCGCGACCTTCGTGGGTGAAGCCTGCGGGCGGCTGGAACTCAGCGCTGCCGCCATCACGGCGCGGGCCGCGGTTTTGCGCGGGGCGTGGACCCTGTGCGCGTGGCTGCTGGAAGTCGCCGCCACGATCGGGGCCACGGCCGCCGCCGCCATTGCCGCCACCGTTACCGCGTGGGGCTTGGCCACCACGGCCGCCGCCATTGCCACCGGCGCCTGGGCCGCTGGCTGCACGACCGCCGCCTTGTGCGGCTTTGTTGTCACGCACGCGTTGCAACATTTCGGTGCGGGCGGCCTTGGCGGCTGCCTGCATGACGTCACGGCTTGGAGGCTTGCCTGCGCCGCCCCAGATGGTCTGGCGACCCATGGCGATGGGCTCGCCCTTCTCGCCTGGCTCGGGGCCGAAGCCTTCGATGACCTTGACTTCAAT
>DAINNP010000269.1:0-3120 GCA_036735785.1 Rhodoferax sp.
GCCTCGCCAACCCCGATCGGCGCAGGCGCTCGCATCACGATGCGGGTGAACAGCCGGTCGTACACCGGGTCGCGCCGGCCTTTGGTGGCCAGTGGGTCGCGGTTGGCCTCGAAGGCCGCGTCCAGCTCGGCCCAGTCCTGGTCGGAGAGGGCAGTCTGGGCCACTGGCAGGATGGCGGTTTCTTCCAGCTGCATGTGGGCCAGGTAAGACTGCACATAGCGGCGCACTGCGGTGTCAAAGGCGGCGCGCCGGCTCTCGCCAATCAGCTCCCAGCCCAGGAGCAGGTGCTGCAGGTCGCGCACCGCCGTTTCGCTGTGGGCGTGGTCGGCCTCAAGCTGGATGATGGCGTCCATCACCTGGGGTGCCACCCGTGCCACCCGGGGAAACAGCAGGTTGGACTCCTTGGGGTGGTGCAGTTTTTCAGGGAACTCATCGATATAAAACAGCATGGCGCGCACGACATCAAAAAACGACTCAGCCTCGTCGCCGGGGCCACGGTCCAGCATCATGGTGAGAGACTGCAGCATGGCCTTGAGCGCGGCATGCTCGTCCCTGATGATTTGCAGGCTGCTTTGTTTCACGGGTGTCTCCTCGGGTCTTTTGCCAGAGCTTCCCATGCCAGCGCGCCACAGGGGTTGATGCAAGTCAACAGAGGCGGCCATGGCTGCCGTGAATCGCTTGCTTGGGTACCATCAAGGGGCACGCTACTCCACGAATTCTTGTCATGACTCCACGCGCTCTTGTTTCTTCCCCCTGGTTTCGCCGTTTGGCGTGGGGGCTCGGTGCTTTGCTGGCCCTGTGGGCGCTGGCCTGGGCAGCGGTTCCGGCACTGGCCAAAAGCCAGGCCCAAAGCCGCCTGGGCGAGCTGCTGGGCCGGCAGGTCACTGTCGGGAGCATTGCGTTTTCACCCTGGTCGCTGGAGCTCACAGTGCGCGATCTTGCGGTGGCCACCGCGGACGGCAAGGGCGTGCAGTTCTCGCTGGACCGGGTGTATGTGGATGCAGAGGCGCAGTCCCTGTTCCGGCTGGCGCCGGTGATTGATGCAGTCACGGTAGACGCGCCCAAAGTGCAGCTCACCCACCTGGGCGACGGCCGCTACGACATTGACGACATCCTCGAGCGCCTGAACAAGCCCGACGACACCCCCGCCGGCCCCACCCCCCAATTTGCGGTCTACAACCTCACCCTGAACCAGGGCAGTGTGGATTACGCCGACCGCGCCGGTGGCGCAGAGCGCCAGCACACCCTGCGGGACTTGCAGATCAGCCTGCCGTTTTTGAGCAGCTTTGATTCCAAGCGCGATGTGCTGGTCGCGCCCCGCCTAGCATTTGTGCTCAATGGCAGCCGCTTCGACTCCGAAGCCGAGGGCACGCCGTTTGCCCAAAGCCGCAAGGGCGATGCCGCACTCACCATCCGCCAGCTGGACTTGGCGCCTTATTTGCCCTACCTGCCCGCCAACTTGCCTGTCAAACCCCAGAGCGCAGTGGTGGATGCCGATATCCAACTGGGCTTTGTGCAGAGCCCGCAAACGGCGGTGACCTTGTCGGGCACGGTCACCGTGAGCCGCTTGGCGGTGCAAGACACCAAGGGCAAACCGCTCTTTTCTGCCGACAGCCTGCAGGTGGGGTTGGCCGATGTGCGCCCGCTGGAGCGCAGCGTGAAGCTCTCGGGCATCACCCTCAACGCGCCAGTGCTGAATCTGGTGCGCGCGGCCGATGGCAGCTTGAACCTGCTGCCACCCGGCCCCGCCAAACCAAGTGCTCCTAAAAAGATAGCTGCTCGCGCAGACTCTGCGAGCGCTAGTGCCCCAAAAGATGCTGAAACACCAGCGCCCACCCCCTGGGCGCTCCAGCTCGATACGCTGACCCTGAAAGATGCATCGATAGATTGGGCCGACCAGGTCACCGCCCCCGCCACCCGCTTGGGGCTGCGGGATTTCCAGGCCACGGTCTCCAAGCTCCAGTGGCCCATGAAAGAAGCCGCTACCCTGGATTTGAAGGCCCGCTTGCAAAGCCTGGCTGCGGGCGCCAAGGTGTCTGTCGCCCAACTCAGCCTGCAAGGCGAGGGCACGGTCGGTGCGGGCAAGGCCGAGGCCAGCGTGTCGGACTTCGGGCTGGGGCTGGTGTCGGGTTATGTGTCGCCTTACTTGGTGCCAACCTTGCGCGGGCAGGCTGATACCCGGGTGAACATCGCTTGGGATGGCGACCGCCAGACTGCGATTGTGCAAAAGCTGGCCCTGCGCGATGTAGCGCTGGTCGGCGACAAGCCGGCTGCAGAGCCCCTCGTGAATGGCAACAACAACGGCCCCAGCTCAGGCGACATGCCGCAGTTCAAGTTGCTGGAGGTGAGCGATGTGCGGGTGGACACCCAAGCCCGCAGCGCAACGGTGGGCAAGGTACTGTTGCAAAAGCCCAGCACCGGCGTGCGCCGCGACGCAGAAGGCCGCTGGATGTTTGAAAGCTGGCTCAAACCCACCGAAGCTGCTGCACCGGTTGCCGATGCCACTGCCAACAAACCTGCAGCCCCGAAGGCCGCAGACACCAAAACCGTGGTGGCCAAGTCACCGGCCCCATGGAAGCTGAGTCTGGGCGAATTCAAGCTCGAAGAAGGCCACGTGGTGTTCTCGGACCGCCTGCCCGCGCGCCCGGTGCGCCTGGAGCTCAGTGGCTTGCAAGTGCAAGCTAAAAACATCCAGCCCGACGGCAAAAAGCCCATGCCGCTGCAAGTGGCCGCCAAGCTCAAATCCGGCCAGGCCGATGCAGGCAGCCTGCGCTACACCGGCAGTGTGATGTGGGACCCGGTGGTCGCCCAAGGCGAAGTGGACATTGCCGATCTGCCGGCCCATGCGCTGCTTGGCTATGCCGGCCTTGGCCTGAACCTGGACGTGCTGCGCGCCGACACCAGCTTCAAGGGACAGGTGCGCTTTGCTGCGCTCGCTAATGGACCGCAGGTAAGCGTGAAAGGCGATGCCGCGCTGGAAGACTTCAGGGCCAACACGACCGGCAAAGGCGCAGAGAGCCTGGGCGAAGAGCTGCTGAGCTGGAAGGCACTGAATGTGCCCGGCATCGACTTCACTATGGCCCCCGGCACTGCCACCCAGGTGCAGGTGCGTGAGGCGGC
>DAINNP010000270.1:0-3112 GCA_036735785.1 Rhodoferax sp.
CCCACCCTTCCGTGATTGCTGAGGCTGGGAAGCGCTTGAAGGCAGTCAATGCCGAACTTCAAACACTCGAAGAGCATTGGTTGGAGCTGACAACGCAATTGGAAGCGTAAAAATTTCTGCACGCGGGAGAGGCCTGAACACCCTCTCCCGTGCGTTACCCACGCTCATGAATGAGATTTCGCAGACGTAAAAAAACCCGCCATTTTTCAATGACGGGTTTTTATCCACTTGTACCGTGGTGGGAACTGAGAGATTCGAACTCTCGACCTACGGATTAAGAGTCCGCTGCTCTACCAGCTGAGCTAAATTCCCAAAAAATTTGGTGGGACCAGCGGGGGTCGAACCCACGACAAACGGATTAAAAGTCCGCTGCTCTACCAACTGAGCTATGGTCCCGACAGTGTTCTTTAATTACTTATTGAACCCTGCGAAGCCTCAAATTATAGCGCGGTTTTTTGGGTCAAAACGCTGTTTGAGGATAATTTATCAATAATCCATCCGGCAGCACACATGCCGAAGGTTGCAGTCACGCTGACCATGGAGCCATACCCGTGGCAATTGAGCGTGCCATCGCCTTCCAGGGCGCAGGAGGCATCTGGGCCGCGCACGGCCTCTTTGCTGTACACACAAGAAACGCCGATGGACTTTCCTTCTTTCGGCGCTCCATGCTCCTTGCGCAAGCGGTACCGGAGTTGTGCGAGCAAGGGATCGTGAGTGCAGACACTCAAGTCTCCAATTTCCACCAAATGCGCAGCCCGCTTGCCACCCGCGGCACCCACCGAAATCATCAGTTTCTTATTGCGGCGGGCCCACGCCGCGATCGCAGTCTTGGCGCGAACCTGATCGCAAGCATCAATCACCGCATCCACCTCGGATCCAAGAATCCCGGGCCAGTTGTCTTGCGTCACGAAATCATCGACCAGGTGCAATTTGCAGGCTGGATTGATCTGCCCGATGCGCTTTGCCATGGCCTCGATTTTTGACTGGCCAACGGTATCGGTCAGTGCGTGCAATTGCCGGTTGATGTTCGACTCAGACACATGGTCCATATCCACCAGGGTGAGCTCTGCGATACCGCTACGAGCAAGCGCCTCTGCAGCCCAAGACCCTACCCCACCGATTCCGATGACCGCCACATGCGCGCTTCGGATGCTGCGAGCGGGCTCTTGGCCATAGAGACGCGCCAGTCCTGAAAACCGACGCTCACCATCCACGGCTGAAGGATATAAATCGACCGACACCGTCACTTCAACCGAGCCAAACGATCTTTAGCAGCAGATGCAGCTTCGGAGGAAGGGTAAGTGCTGAGCAACTCCTCGAGGGTCTTCTTACCGCCCTTGGCATCTTTGAGCTCAAGAAGACAATTGGCAAGTGCCAAAAGTGCCTCAGGCGCACGCTGGTGGTCTGGCGACTGTTGGACCAGCAAGCGGAAGTTGGTCAGGGCGCTCTTGTAGTCCTTGGTCGCGTACTGAGCGCTACCCGTCCAATAAAGAGCCGACGGACGGAAGCCGGAATTCGTGTATCGAATTAAAAAATCCGAAAACAAAGACTCGGCAACCGTAAAGTCGCCCTTTCTAAAGACGGCCAGCGCCGCGTCAAAGTCCCGTTTTTCCGCTACCTCCACCAGAAAATCGCGCCCTTCCCAGCTGATTTTCATCGGCTCCAGCTTGCGCAAACGGTCTTCCCAAGACTGGGCAGAGTCCTTTTGCTTGCGCTGCACATCAGCCACATCCTTGGTGAGCTGCTCGACCTGCCCGCGCAGACGGGCATTTTCTACCCGGCTTGTCTCTAGCTGATTCTGCAACTCCACCAGAGACCGGCGAAGTTGAGAAGACTCTTCGGTCATCAGTCTTTGGAGATCCGCTGACTTTTGATCTGAGTCCGCGCGCACGGTCTCGATTTTTTGTCGCAAATCGAGGATGGCGCGGCGCGCTTCATCGTCGTCAAACAAGCCCGCGGCAGCAGGACCTACGCCACAAACAATCGTCAGGGCCAGGGCTGTTGCTCGCAATCGGTGAACCGGTAAACGCATGGTCGGCATTAACGGTAGCTGAATTCAGCGCGGCGGTTCTTCTCGAGGGCAGCCTCTGTATTGCCGGTCACAGCAGGTTTCTCTTTGCCGAAACTGACAGATTCCATCTGGGATTCCGCAACGCCCAGCAGGGACAGCGCTTTGCGCACTGCGTCCGCCCGCTTTTGTCCCAATGCGAGGTTGTATTCACGTCCACCGCGCTCATCGGTATGACCTTCCAGGTTCACTTTGCGTGACTTGTCGGCTTTCAAATAGCGAGCGTGTGATTCCAATGTGGACTGAAATTCAGCGCGGATCACGAAGCTGTCATAGTCAAAGTAGACGGTTCTTTGCGCTGCGCTCAAGGCCGGGTCTTGTTTGGATTTGTCGAGCTCAACACTGGCAACTGCGCTCTTTGACACACCAGAGCCATCGCCGGCTTGTGCTGCCATGCCACCCGCGTTAACCGACTGACCGCTTTTGTCTTCCACGGGAACGTTGTCCAACTTCACGGACGAACCGCAGGCACTCAAAACTGCTGCCACGGAAACTGCCAATACAAACTTCTTCATCTGCTCTCTCCAAGTAAATTAATGTTTATTTCTGTGCAGGACCCCAATCGGGCTCCCGTATGTCACCGGATTGACCGGCAAGTCGAGCCTTGATACGGCCGTCCAAAGACGCTGTCATCAAGGCCTCTTTTCCTTGCATCAGGGTGGCGTAAATCACCATCCTGCTATTTGGCGAAAAGCTGGGACTTTCGTCGGCGGTCGTATCGGTGATGGCCACTGCGGTGCCGGACGCAAGGTCCATGACGTGCAGCTTGAAGGCGCCGCTTACCCGCGAAATATAGGCAAGCCACTTCCCATCAGGACTCACTGCCGGCGAGATGTTGTAGTTGCCGGAGAAAGTGATTCGCTCGGCGTTGCCGCCGGTCACACCCACCCGATAAATTTGCGGAGCACCGCCGCGGTCACTCACGAAGTAGATACTTTTTCCATCGGGCGCATAGACTGGCTCTGTGTCGATGGCCGAGGACTGCATCAGCCGACGGGGCTCTCCCCCACGCGCGTCCATAACGAACAACTGCGATCCGCCGTC
>DAINNP010000271.1:0-3106 GCA_036735785.1 Rhodoferax sp.
CCCCTGACATGACCAAATTTGTCTTCGTCACCGGCGGTGTGGTGTCTTCCCTTGGAAAGGGAATCGCCTCAGCCTCCCTTGCTGCGATCCTCGAATCGCGGGGCCTGACAGTCACCCTCATCAAGCTGGACCCCTACCTCAACGTTGACCCCGGGACCATGTCTCCCCTGCAGCACGGCGAGGTGTTCGTCACCGACGACGGCGCAGAAACCGACTTGGATCTTGGCCACTATGAGCGTTTCATCGAAACGCGCATGCGCAAGACCAACAACTTCACCACTGGTCAAATTTACAAAAGCGTGCTCGACAAAGAGCGCCGCGGTGACTACCTGGGCAAAACAGTCCAGGTCATTCCCCATGTGACCAACGAAATCCAAGAGTTCGTCAAACGCGGTGCGCGCTTCGGCGAGCCGGATGCTGTTGACGTGGCGATTGTCGAAATCGGCGGAACCGTGGGCGACATCGAGTCGCTGCCCTTCCTCGAAGCCGTGCGCCAAATGAGCCTCAAGCTCGGCCCCAACAACAGCGCGTTTGTCCACCTGAGCTACCTCCCCTGGATTGCAGCGGCCGGCGAACTAAAAACCAAACCGACCCAGCACACTGCCAAGCAGTTGCGCGAAATCGGTATCCAAGCGGATGTTCTTTTGTGCCGCGCGGATCGCCCGATTCCTGATGAAGAGCGCGCCAAAATTTCGCTGTTCTCCAACGTGCCTGAATGGGGAGTGATCTCCATGTGGGATGTGGACACCATCTACAAGGTGCCGCGCATGCTGCACGAGCAAGGCCTAGATGGCCTGATTTGCGACAAGCTTCGCCTGAACACACCACCTGCCAGCCTTAAGCGCTGGGATGATCTGGTGTATGCGACCGAACACCCCCAGGGCGAAGTCACTATCGCCATGGTCGGCAAGTATGTGGACCTGACTGACAGCTACAAATCAGTCAACGAAGCCTTGCGCCACGCCGGCATGAAAAACCATGTGCGCGTCAAAATCGAACACGTGGATTCAGAAACCATTGAAGCCAGCACGGCAAACCAGCTGGCGAAATACGACGCCATTCTGGTGCCCGGCGGTTTCGGCAAGCGAGGCATTGAGGGCAAGATTAGTACTGCCCGATTTGCCCGCGAAAATAAAGTACCCTATTTGGGCATTTGCTTGGGGATGCAGGTTGCCACCATCGAATTCGCCCGCCATGTGGCCGGCTTGACAGATGCCAACAGCACCGAATTTGATCCCGAGAGCCCAAACCCTGTGATCGCCCTGATCACCGAGTGGAAGGATGCGGACGGCACGATCAAAACCCGAGATGTCAATTCGGACCTTGGCGGCACCATGCGCTTGGGCGCACAAAGCTCTGACGTAGCAAAAAACACGCTGGCCCACAAGATCTATGGGGATGTCGTCACCGAGCGCCACCGCCACCGCTACGAGGCGAATGTGAACTACCTCGACACCCTTCGGGCATCTGGTCTCGTCATTTCTGCGCTTACCCAGCGCGAACAACTGACCGAGATCGTGGAGCTGCCGGAAAGTGTTCACCCTTGGTATGTGGGTGTGCAGTTCCACCCGGAGTTCAAGTCCACTCCGTGGAACGGCCATCCATTGTTCAATGCATTTATCAAAGCGGCCGTTGAGCACCAGAACGGTGGAAAAAGTTTGAAAGCGGTTGCCTGATGAAGCTTTGCGATTTTGAGATCGGTCTCGATCGTCCCTTTTTCCTGATCGCCGGAACCTGCTCCATCGAGGGCTTGGAAATGTCCATCGAAGTGGCAGGGCAACTCAAAGAGGCATGCGCCAGCTTGGGCATCCCCTTGATTTACAAGGGCTCGTTCGACAAGGCCAACCGCTCCTCCGGCACCAGCAAGCGTGGTGTCGGCTTGGATACCGGACTGAAAATTCTGGACGAAGTACGCCGCCAACTGCAATTGCCCATCTTGACCGATGTGCATGACGAGTCGCATATCGCCGAAGTCGCCAGCGTGGTGGATGTGTTGCAAACGCCCGCGTTCTTGTGCCGACAAACTGACTTCATCCGTGCCGTTGCCCAATGCGGCAAGCCGGTGAATATCAAAAAGGGGCAATTCCTTGCTCCTTGGGACATGAAGAATGTGATCGATAAAGCCCGTGCTGCTGCGGAAGAAGTCGGCCTCTCTCCTGACCGCTTCTTGGCTTGCGAGCGCGGTGTGAGCTTTGGCTACAACAACCTGGTGGCGGACATGACCAGCTTGGCCGAGATGCGGAAGTCAGGTGCCCCAGTGGTATTCGACGTAACCCACTCCGTGCAGAAGCCGGGAGGCTTGGGCGGCAGCAGTGGTGGCGCGCGTGACATGGTGCCTGTGTTGGCCCGTGCCGGCGTGGCCGCCGGTGTAGCTGGTCTCTTTATGGAGACTCATCCACGCCCCGCGGAAGCTTGGTCTGACGGCCCCAATGCCGTGCCACTGCGCCATATGAAAGCGTTGTTGGAAACTTTGGTCGCGCTGGATTCCGTAACCAAAAAAACCCCGTTGCTGGAAGACAACTTCCAGTAATCGGCGGCAAGATGGGATTTGACGTTTTTTGTTTGTGTGTTTTTGAACTGGAAAGAAACTAATGAGCGCAATTGTTGACATCGTCGGCCGAGAGATTCTTGACTCTCGCGGCAACCCTACCGTTGAATGCGACGTGCTGCTGGAATCCGGCACCATGGGTCGTGCAGCTGTGCCCTCCGGCGCATCCACTGGTTCCCGCGAAGCCATTGAGCTGCGTGATGGCGACAAGAAGCGCTACCTCGGCAAAGGCGTGTTGAAAGCGGTTGAGCACATCAACACTGAAATCTCCGAAGCCGTGTTGGGCCTCGACGCTTCCGAGCAAGCTTTCCTGGACAAGACATTGATTGACTTGGACGGCACCGAAAACAAATCCCGCTTGGGCGCCAACGCCATGTTGGCTGTCTCCATGGCCGTAGCCCGCGCTGCCGCTGAAGAGGCAGGCTTGCCTTTGTACCGCTACTTCGGTGGCATGGGCAGCGTGCAAATGCCCGTTCCCATGATGAACGTCATGAACGGTGGCGAACACGCCAACAACAACCTTGATCTGCAAGAGTTGATGATCATCCCCGTGGGCGC
>DAINNP010000272.1:0-3097 GCA_036735785.1 Rhodoferax sp.
CTTCGTAGGTGCGGCTGTCGTAGGTGCGCATGTTGTCGGCTTGTTTGTAGCCGGTAGCGTGCTCGAACTTCACGTCCTTGAATTCGGGCGCGACTTTGAGCATGGGCTCCATGTAGCCGAAGGTAGTGCCGAAAATCAGCTTGTTGCCGCTGCTGGCCATTTCGCGGATCACGCGTTCAGCGTCCGCAGACTCAGGCACGTTTTCCACGAAAGAAGTGACGATCTTGTCGCCGAACTCGGCTTCGAGCGCCTTGCGGGCATTGTCGTGTGCGAATGTCCAGCCGCCGTCGCCCACAGGGCCGACGTAGGCGAACGCAATTTTCAAAGGTTCTGGCTTGGGCGCAGGTGCGGAGGCAACTGGAGCCGGTGCCGGCGCAGGAGCCGGCTCTTCCTTCTTGCCGCAGCCAACCAAGGCAGCGCCAGCAACGGCTGTTAGGGCCGCTACCTTGAGCAAGGAGCGTTTTTGCAAATCTGTCATGTCACTTCCTTATAAAAAAACGAGAGATCCAACCAAAACTTTCGCGCGTCAGGAACCCGGATAAAACGGCTTGCCAATAGAGGCGGGCATGTTAATCCGGATCCAACGCGGATTGCGCGAAATAAGAGCCAAAACCACGATGGTCGCAAGATACGGCAACATGGTCAAGAACTGGCTGGGCACTTCGACGCCGATACCCTGCAAATGGAACTGCAACATGGTCACGCCGCCGAACAAATAGGCTCCAAGCAACACCCGTGCCGGGCGCCAGGTGGCAAAAGTGGTCAAGGCCAACGCGATCCAGCCTTTGCCGGCCACCATGCCCTCGACCCACAAGGGGGTGTAGATCACCGATATATACGCACCCGCCAAACCGCACAGTGCGCCGCCGCACACTACGGCGCCTAAGCGAATGGCGCGCACCGGATAGCCGAGTGCATGCGCAGACTCAGGGCTCTCCCCCACGCTGCGCAGAATCAAACCGGCACGGGTGCGGTACAAAAACCAGATCAACCCCAGTGCAAACAACACCGTCAGATACACCATAGGGTGGTGTTTGAACAAGGCGGGGCCCACAAAGGGGATGTCCGAAAGGCCGGGAATCGCGAAGCTGGGCCGATCGGGCATTTTTTCCTGGACATACGAGATCCCTGCAAACGCAGAAAACCCCGCGCCAAAGAGGCTCAGGGCCAAGCCGGTGGCGTATTGGTTGGTATTGAGCCAGATCACCAGCACACCGAAGATGGCCGCCATGACCGCACCTGCGGCAATACCGGCCATGAAGCCGGCCACATCGCTGCCGGTGTGCACTACCGCCGCAAAGCCGGCAATAGCGGCGCACAGCATCATGCCCTCGGCACCCAGATTGACGATTCCGGATTTTTCGTTGATCAACAGGCCGAGCGAAGCAATGGCCAGCACCGTGCCGGCATTCAGAGTTGCTGCGATCAGCAGTGCATACGCATCCATTATTTTTTACCTCCTGCAGCGGAGACCCATTTGAGGCGGTAATTCACCAACGTATCGCAAGCCAAGAGGCTGAACAACAACAAGCCCTGGAACACGCCAGTGAGCGACTTGGGCAGCCCCAGACGGGACTGGGCGAGCTCGCCACCGATATAAAACATGCTCATCAGCAGCGCGGAGAACACCATTCCCACCGGATGCAGGCGCCCCACATAGGCCACGATGATGGCCGCAAAGCCATAGCCGGCCGGCACATAGGGGGTGAGCTGGCCGATGGGGCCTGCCACTTCCAGCGCGCCAGCCAATCCCGCCATGCCGCCGGATACCAGCAAGGCGGTCCACAGCGCTTTGCGTGATGAGAAACCGGCATACCGGGCAGCCGCCGGCGCCAACCCGCCAACCTGCTGGGCAAACCCGGCACGTGTGCGGAACAGAAAAATCCAAATACCCGCCACGGCCACCACCGCAAACACCACGCCGATCGTCATGCGGGAGCCCTGAAACAGCCGCGGTATGCGGGTGGCCGCCTCAAAGGTTTTGGTTTGCGGAAAGTTGTAGCCCAAAGGATCTTTCCAGGGCCCGTAGACCAGATAGCCCAGTACCTGCACCGCCACGTACACCAGCATCAAGCTAACCAAGATCTCATTGGCGTTGAATTTGTCGCGCAAGAAGGCGGTGAGCCCGGCCCAAGCCATGCCCCCGGCAATGCCCGCTATCACCACGGGCACCACAATCCAGCCCCCAGTGGTTTTTTCGGCCAGCAAGGCCACACCACTGGCCGCCACCGCGCCAATGATGTACTGCCCCTCGGCTCCGATATTCCACACATTCGAGCGGAAGCAGACCGCCAGCCCCAGCGCAATCAGCAGCAATGGGGTCGCCTTGACCACCAGTTCACCCAGGGCGTATCCGCTTCTGATGGGCTCCCAGAAAAACACCAACAGACCCCGCACCGGGTCTTTGCCCAGTGCCATGAACAGCACGATACCGATGAGCACCGTCACCAGCAGCGCCAGCACCGGGGAACCGTAGCCCCAAGCTTTGGACGGCTGGGGGCGGGCTTCGAGTTTCAATCCGGCTTTAGCCATGGGCCACCTCCACAGCAGCGGCTGCGCCGGAGCCTTCCCACAATCCACTCATCCATTCCCCAATCTTTTCCACCGTGGCCTCCGCCACCGGCACCGATGGCGACAGCCGACCATGTGCAATCACGTGCAGGCGGTCGCTCACCTCAAACAATTCGTCGAGCTCTTCGCTCACCACCAGCACCGCGCAGCCGGCATCCCGCAGGGCCAGAATCTCACCGCGGATCTGCGCTGCAGCCCCCACGTCCACCCCCCAGGTGGGCTGGGACACGATGAACAGCTTGGGCGCCGCATCGATCTCGCGGCCCACGATGAACTTCTGCAAATTACCGCCAGAGAGCGAGCGCGCAGCCGCTGTCGGGCCATTGGCCTTGACGTTGAAGGCCTTGATGATGCGCGCGGCATGGTCTTCGAGCTGGCGCACCCGGATCCAGCCGCCGGCGAACTTGGGCGCAGAGATGGACTCGGTGCGGGTCAGCAACATGTTCTGGGCGAGACTCAGGGTAGGCACCGCACCGCGGCCCAAACGTTCCTCAGGCACAAAGTGCAGGCCCAGCTTGCGCCGGCC
>DAINNP010000273.1:0-3084 GCA_036735785.1 Rhodoferax sp.
GCGATTGACGCCTTCATCTTCGGTGGCCGCCGCTCCACCACCGTGCCATTGGTCACAGAAGCACGCAACTGGACCGAAGGCGTCTACATGGCCGCGACCATGGGCTCCGAGACCACCGCAGCAGCCACCGGCCAAGCTGGTATCGTGCGCCGCGACCCGTTTGCGATGTTGCCGTTCATGGGCTACAACATGAGCGACTACTTCCAACACTGGCTCAACATCGGCTCCAAGCTGGCCGGTAGCGGTGCCAAGCAGCCCAAGATCTTCACCACCAACTGGTTCCGTAAGGGCGACGACGGCAAATTCGTCTGGCCTGGCTACGGTGAAAACATGCGCGTTCTGAAATGGATGATCGATCGCCTGGAAGGCAAAGCCGCCGGCGTCGAGACCGGTTTCGGTGTGGCCCCCGCGTACAGCGAAATCAATTGGACCGGACTGGACTTCACTCAAGTGCAGTTTGACTCCGTCACCAGCCTGAGCAAAGACGACTGGAAGGCCGAAATCGCCTTGCATACCGAGCTGTTCAGCCAACTGGCCTACCATTTGCCGAAGGAACTCGAAGAGACCAAAACCCAACTGGCCCAGCGTTTAGCTGCCTGAGGGACACACCCAGAGCAGGGCGCAGCGAACACCGCTGCAGCCTGCCACACAACAAAAAAGCCACCTTGCGGTGGCTTTTTTTCGTCACGACCCGCGAGCGAGGGTCGGAATCAACACGGGATCAGGTCAGATCTGGCTCTGGCTGCGCAACCAGGCGTGTTGCAGTTCGGCCATGATGCGGGGATCGTGGTGGGCATATTCCCACATCTTTTCTTCCATGCGGCGCACTTTGTATGACTGCACTGCCATGGCAAGAAAGGTAGCCAAAGCGGATGACACCTTACGCAGGGGAGGCGCCAGCAAAGCCAGAGCGGCAAATGCGACGGTCCACAACGCGACCCAAGCCGCCAACATGTGGCCGTCGACCCAAGTGTCGATCACTTGGTCAGCAACCACCAACAAGGCGGAGAGCACAGCAGCGAGCAACATGCCGGACAGAGTGCGGGAGGCTTCCACGGTTTCACGGCGTACGCGGGTGGCACGGGGCTGAGCGGTGGAATACGAAAAATAGGGGGTAGAGGTAACGGGTGTCATGGCAAACTCCTTGAAAAGGTTGATGCTCACTGGATAAAAATTTTTGAAGTGAGCGAATCATAGGGTTTCCCCTAGTGTCATTCAACTTTATGTTGGTGATGCTTGGTATTCACGGCATTTATAGTTAGCCATGCCCACCAGCCGCATCAATCTCCGGACTTTTGATCTGAACCTGCTCAAGGTCTTTGATGTCGTCATGTCCGAGCGCAGCCTGACCCGGGCTGCCACCCAACTCAACCTCACCCAACCGGCTGTCAGCAACGCACTGCGTCGCCTGCGCGAGGCTCTGAACGACGAACTGCTGGTGCGCAACGGCCGCACCCTGGAGCCGACCGCCCGCGGGCAAGAGCTGTGGCCCGCCGTGCGCGAGACGCTGCAAAAGCTGCAGGCATCTCTCGCCCCCAGCGTGTTTGAGCCCGGCGGTGCCACCACGACCTTTGTACTCACCATGGCTGACGCGACCGCGGCGGAGCTGATGCCCGGCCTGGTCAAAGTGCTGGCCCGGGATGCCCCGGGCGTGTCGCTGCGGGTGGTGCCGCTCACCACCCGCGACCCGCGCAAAGTGCTGGAAGAAGGCGGGGCAGACTTGGCCATCGGCCACTTCCCGGCGGTGCTTGCCGATCTGACCGCGCGTGCACAGGCCGGCGCTGCCGAGACTTTTTTGCACCACCGCCTGTTTGTGGGCGACTATGTGTGCGTCATGCGCAAGGACCACCCTTTGACGGTGGGCGAGCTGACGCTAGACCGCTTTTGCGCGGCTTCCCACATGCTGGTGAGCTTCTCGGGGCGGGCTTTCGGTTTCATCGACGAATCGCTGGTCAGCCTCAAGCGCACGCGCCGGGTCGTGCTCACGGTAAACCAGTTTTTTACGGCAGGCAAGGTGGTGGTGCAGTCCGACCTGCTGACGGTGCTGCCGCGCCATTTTGTGAATGTGACCGGCTATGCCGATCAACTCGTGATCCGCGAGCTGCCGTTTGCCGTGCCGCCGATCCAGGTCGATGCGCTGTGGCACCAACGCCTGGACGGTGCCAGCCCCCACGCCTGGCTGCGAACCCAGGTGGCAGCGCTGGGCCAAACCATTTTTTCAGCATGAAGATTCAACTGCTCTCAGACCTCCACCTGGAGGCGCACCCTCACTGGCAAGCCACGCCGCTGCCCGGCGCTGACCTGCTGGTACTCGCGGGCGATATCGGCTCATACCAGCCCGGGTCCCAGCTGGCGGGAGACGACTTCGGGCTGGAGCGCTTTTCGCCCCTGCACGGCTGGCCGGTGCCGGTGCTGTTTGTACCCGGCAACCACGAGTACGACACCCTCGACTTTGACGAGGCCCACACGCGCCTGCGCGCGACCTGTGCCCGCTTAGGCGTTCAGTGGTTGGAGCGTGAGGCTCTGGTGATGCACGGCGTGCGCTTCATCGGCACCACGCTGTGGACCGACTTTGATGCGCTGGCCGCGAGTGAGCCGCCCGAGCGGCAACTCAAGGCGCGAGAAAAGGCATTCCGCGCTGCCAACTATTACCTGAAGAAAGCCCTGGTCTCCCGCCACGGTGCCCCGTGGCTGGCAGAGGGCCTGCGCGAGCAGGCCATGACCTGTCAGGCTTGGCTGCGCGCGGCTCTTTCAGAGCCGCATCAGGGGCCCACGGTGGTCGTGACCCACTTTGCCCCCAGCTTGAAAAGTGCCGATCCGCGCTACGGCATGGTGCCCGGCACCGCAGGCTTTTGTAATGCGCTGGACGACTTGCTCCCCGCAGCAGACCTGTGGCTGCACGGCCACTTGCACGCCCCGAGCGATTACCGCGTGGGCCGCTGCCGTGTGGTGGCCAACCCGCTTGGCTATGTGCGCAAAAACGAGCAGTCAGGCTACCGGCCTGGATTTCTGATCGAAATTGACACCTAGCCCACGTAAATATTGCGCAGAAAGCTATAAAAATCATAGCAAATCATTGCGCTA
>DAINNP010000274.1:0-3066 GCA_036735785.1 Rhodoferax sp.
GGCTACCGCGGCGACTACAGCTTTGAGGTGTTCAACGACGACTACCAGCAAATGCCGCTGGAAACCGTGGCTGCCCGCGCCCGCCGTGCCGCGTTGTGGCTGGGTGAAGACGTGCTGCGCCGCTCGGTGCCCCTGCCTAACCAACTGCGCCTGAAACAAGCCGTGCGCTGATTGCCATGAGCAGCGTCTTGGACGACTTTTTGTACCCTCCCGAAGTGCTGGAGTCCTTCGGCGCGGCTCGCTTTGTGGCGGCCATGCTCCAGGTAGAGGCGGCTCTTGCCCAAGCCCAGGCGGCGCATAGCGTGATACCGGCGGAGGCCGCCGCCTCGATTGCGGGAACCTGCAAGGTGGAGCTGTTCGATGCGCCCCGCATCGTGCGGGAAGGCGGCCAGTGCGGCAGCCTGGCAGTGCCACTGGTCAAAAGCCTGCAAGACACCGTGGGGCTGTTCAACCCGGATGCTGTGCCCTTTGTGCACTTCGGCTGCACAAAGCAAGACCTGGTGGACACCACTATGGCACTGATGACACAACAGTCATTGGCCATGACACGCCACTATGTGAAAGACTGCATCGCTGCGCTGCCCCTCTACCCCGGGCTGGCCATGACGGCAGCGCCACTGCACCGCGCCTTGATGCGACTCGACGCAAGCGGCGCTGTGGCATTGGCGGTGCAGCTCAGTGGTACACCGGGCACCACACCCTCGCAGAGCACTGCAGTCCAAGCGACTCTGGCACGCCAGCTGCGCCTTGCGGTGCCGGATGCACCTTGGGATACCCAGCGTGATGCCTGGGTGGCCCTCGGTTGCGATGTGGCCTTGCTGATCGGCAGCCTGGGAACGCTCGCCAGTGCCCTGGTGCAAGAGACCGGCAAGTCCGATCCTTCGACCGGCTGCCTGGTCGCCTTGGCCATGGCCCGCCGCAGCCCCCAGCGTGCTGCTGGCCTGCTCAGCGCCATGCCCCATGCCTTTGAGCGAACCCTGGGTTTCTGGCAGTCCGACCAGAGCGATTGGACTCAACTCATGATGTCTGCCCACGCCAGTGCCTGGGGACTTTCCAAGGCGCTACAAAATCAATAGCTACCCGGGCAGACAGAATATGGGCTAGCTACACTTTTTGATCTGAAACGAAGGACGCCAACGGCATGCGTGCACAAGCCTGCGCTACAAACTCGCGCAACAAGCGTAAACCCGGGGTGAGCTGGCGCCGGTCGGGCAGCACCATATAAACCGGCACCGGCTCGGTGTCCCAGTCGGTGCACAGCATCACCAAACGGCCTTCGGTCACATCGTGGGCCACATCCAGCCAGGCTTTGTAGGCCACGCCCCGGCCGGCCACTGCCCAGCGGCGCACCACATCCCCATCGTTACCGACATGCCCACCTTGCACCCGCACGGTCAGGGCCTCACCCGCCCGGCGAAAAGTCCAACGGTCATTCACATCTTCCCCCAGCATGAAACACAGGCAGTCATGCCCGGCCAGGTCGTGCGGCGTAAGGGGCGTGGGGTGCTGCGCCAGATACGCGGGGGAAGCCACCAGCACCCGCCGGTTGTGGGGCGCCACCGGCAGGGCCACCAGATTCGAGTCCTGCGGCTTGCCGTAGCGGAAAGCGGCGTCCACCGGTTCGCTGAACATATTGGCCATGCGGTCTGACAGAGTGAGCCGGTAGCGCAGCTGCGGGTGCAGCGACTGAAAGTCATCCAGCCACGGCAGCAGCAGGTTGCGCCCCATGTCGGACGAAGCCGCCAGGCGCAACACGCCTTGCACCTCGTGGCGGCCGGTGCCGAGTGCGCGCACCCCTTCGCTCAGGGTGCTGAGGGCCAGCCGCGCGTGTTCCAGAAAAGCCGCGCCCTCCGGGGTCAGCCGCAGGCTGCGGGTCGAGCGCACCAAGAGCGGCACCTGCAGCTCGGCCTCCAGCCGCTTGAGGGCGGCACTGGCTGCCGCCGGGGTCATGTCCAGCGCACGGGCGGCGGCAGAGAGGCTGCCGGCATCCACCGTGCGCACCAAGATAGCGAGGTCTTGCAGGGCTTTCATTTTCAAATTTTATTTGAAGCTGAATTCAATCCAAGGCCTATTTTTCTTTTCAAGCAATAGAAAGATGATGCAGGCCTTGCAGTTATTTCTTTGAGAGCCCGCCATGAAAGCTATCGGTTACACCCAGCCCCACCCTATTGCCGCCACCCCGGGGCTACAAGACATCACCCTGCCGGACCCGGTTGCGCTGGGCCACGACCTGCTGGTGGTGGTGCATGCGGTGTCCGTCAACCCGGTCGACACCAAGCTGCGCAAAAGCGCCCGCCCTGCTGAGGGAGACGCCTACAAGGTGCTGGGTTTTGATGCCAGTGGCATCGTGCGTGCGGTGGGCCCGGAGGTTAGCCTGTTCAAACCGGGTGACCGGGTGTTTTACGCAGGCGCCATCCAGCGGCCCGGCACCAACAGTGCGCTCCACCTGGTGGATGAGCGCATCGTGGGCCACATGCCCGCAAGCCTCGACTTTGGCCAGGCCGCCGCACTGCCACTCACCAGCATTACCGCCTGGGAGCTGTTGTTCGACCGCATTGGTGTGCAGCCCGGCAAAAAGCCCACCGGCAAAACCCTGCTGGTGATCGGCGCGGCAGGCGGGGTAGGCTCGGTGCTGGTGCAGCTGGCACGCCGCTTGACCAGCCTGACCATCATCGGCACCGCCTCGCGCCCTGAAACCCGGGAGTGGGTGCAGTCCTTGGGCGCGCACCATGTGATCGACCACGGCCAGCCTATGGCACCGCAGTTGGCCGCTATCGGGCTGCCGCAGGTAGACATCGTGCTGAGCCTGACCCACACCGAGCAGCATTTGCCGGAGATTTTGGAGGTGATCGCGCCCCAGGGCCAGTTCGGCCTGATCGACGATTTGCCGGTTCTGGACGTGATGCCCTTCAAGCGCAAAGCCATCTCGGTGCACTGGGAGCTGATGTTCACCCGCCCCTTGTTTGCCACGCCCGATAT
Organism: Rhodoferax sp.; assembly: GCA_036735785.1. Classification (GTDB taxonomy): domain Bacteria; phylum Pseudomonadota; class Gammaproteobacteria; order Burkholderiales; family Burkholderiaceae_C; genus Allorhodoferax. Next base: position 2,980 of record DAINNP010000274.1, read on the forward strand.
GGTGGCCCAGCACCACTTGCTCAATGAAGTGGCCCAACTGGTCGATGCCGGCTTGCTGCGCACCACCCTGGCCGAGCACTACGGCAC
>DAINNP010000275.1:0-3009 GCA_036735785.1 Rhodoferax sp.
TCGGTGGCCTTTTGCTTTGGGGGTTCTTCTATGGATGGATCGCGCACTGGCTTACACTGCGTGCCTGACTTTGTTCCGGTTGTTTTGGAACGTATTGGGCCTCAAAGGCCCTCCCTGGAGATGGCATGCATGATGGAATAGAAACCCAAGGTTCGACCGGTAATGGTGGCGGTGTTAAAAACCGGCGCAAAGGCATCTATGTGCTGCCGAACCTGTTTACTTTGGCCGCCTTGTTCGGTGGCTTTTACGCCATTGTCATGGCGATGAATGGGCGCTTTGATCTTGCTGCTGCAGGTATTTTTTGCGCGATGGTGCTCGACAGCTTGGACGGCCGGGTTGCCCGGATGACCAATACCCAAAGCGCTTTTGGTGAGCAAATGGATTCGCTCTCCGACATGGTGTCTTTCGGCGCTGCACCTGCGTTGATCTCCTATGAGTGGGCGTTGCGGGGGCTGGGGCGTTGGGGCTGGTTTGCTGCCTTTGTTTATTGCGCTTGCGCGGCACTCCGTTTGGCCCGCTTCAATGTCAACACGACGGTCGTAGACAAGCGTTACTTTCAGGGCCTGCCGTCTCCAGCAGCTGCCGCATTGGTGGCGGGTTTTATTTGGGTTGCTACAGACCAAGGCATATCGGGCCCATCGGTGGCTTGGCCGGTATTCGCATTGGCCTTGTATGCGGGTCTGACCATGGTGACCAATGTTCCGTTTTACAGTTTCAAAGACGTGCAAATGAAGCGCAGTGTCCCATTTGTCGTGATTGTTCTCATTGCTCTGGGCATTGCGGTGATCAATATCCACCCGCCGATTGTGATGTTCGGCGTGTTCGTGGTGTACGGATTTAGCGGGTACGTGGTGTATCTGGTGCGTCGCGCCCGTGGTGTACGAACCAGCGTGATCAGCACCTCGACCGACGAGCCTGAAGAGCGCGGCTTGCATCGATAAACAGAGGGGAATTTCCATGTCTGACAAACTGATTATTTTTGACACCACTTTGCGCGATGGCGAACAGTCGCCCGGCGCCTCCATGACCCGTGACGAGAAGCTGCGTATTGCCCGTCAGCTGGAGCGCTTGCGCGTGGACGTGATCGAGGCCGGTTTTGCTGCAAGTTCGAATGGCGATTTCGAGGCAGTGCAGCTGATTGCCAACTCGATCAAGGATTCCACCGTGTGCTCGCTGTCGCGTGCAAACGACCGTGATATTTCCCGAGCTGCCGAGGCGCTCAAGGGCGCCAACAGCGCGCGAATCCACACCTTTATTGCGACCTCTGCACTGCACATGGAGAAAAAGCTCCGCATGTCGCCTGAGCAAGTGCTGGAACAGGCCAAACAGTCCGTGCGCTTTGCTCGCAACCTGGTCGCTGATATCGAGTTCAGCCCCGAAGACGGTTACCGTAGCGACCCTGACTTTTTGTGCCGCGTTCTCGAAGCTGTGATTGCTGAGGGGGCTACCACCATCAACGTGCCCGATACGGTCGGCTATGCGGTGCCTGAGTTGTATGGCAACTTCATCAAATCATTGCGCGAACGCATTCCGAACTCCGATAAAGCGATCTGGTCAGTGCATTGCCACAACGACTTGGGTATGGCGGTCGCCAACTCCTTGGCTGGGGTGAAGATTGGAGGAGCGCGTCAGGTGGAATGCACCGTGAATGGCTTGGGTGAGCGGGCCGGAAATTGCAGTCTGGAAGAGATTGTGATGGCCGTGAAGACCCGTAAAGACTATTTCGGACTGGAGCTGGGCATTGATGCAACGCACATCCTCGCAGCAAGTCGCATGGTGAGTCAGACCACCGGTTTTGTGGTACAGCCCAATAAAGCGGTGGTCGGTGCCAACGCGTTTGCCCATGCCTCTGGCATTCACCAAGACGGCGTTTTGAAGGCCCGTGATACCTATGAAATTATGCGCGCGGAAGATGTGGGCTGGACGGCCAACAAAATCGTGCTGGGCAAGCTGAGCGGCCGCAATGCTTTCAAACAACGTCTGCAGGAGTTAGGAGTCCAACTCGGCAGCGAGACTGAGATCAACGCAGCGTTTTCCCGCTTCAAGGAACTTGCCGATCGTAAAAGCGAAATTTTTGACGAAGACATCTTGGCGCTGGTTGGCGATGAAAGTGTGTCGTCGGAGATCGAGCAATATGGGTTCGTTTCATTGTCTCAGCACAGCGAGACAGGTGAGCGGCCCCAAGCCACGATTGTGTTTACCTCTGGTGGCAAGGAGATGAAGGGCGCGTCTGACGGCAATGGACCCGTCGATGCGTCGCTGAAAGCGATCGAGTCTCTGGTGCAAAGTGGGGCTGAGATGGTCTTGTACTCGGTGAACGCGATCAGCGGGTCGACGGAAAGTCAAGGCGAAGTGACAGTACGACTGCAAAACAGCGGTCGTGTGGTCAACGGAGTCGGGTCTGATCCGGACATCGTGGTGGCGTCGGCGAAAGCTTACTTGAGTGCTTTGAATAAGCTGCAAAGCAAGTCAGACCGTGTTGCGGCACAGGGGTGAGCGAGTTAAGTTGAAAATAGTTGAGGTTCAGCGCGCAAGTATTTGATCTATTTGAAGTTTTTTGATTAAACTGGCGGGGAACACTATAAAAAGCGTCTGCAAATGATTTGCAGGCGTTTTTTTCAAAGGAACTATGTTGAAACGCATCATTATTCAACTCAGCGCCGCAGGTCTTATGGCTTCCGTGCTGCTACTTCCTTTCTCAGCACTTGCCACGACGCAGAGCAAGAAAGCTACTGCCAAAACTTCGCAAGTGAAGGCTTCGCAAAGCAAAAAGGCGGCAGTCAAGGCGGTACGCAAACAAAAGGCGGTTCCCGCTACCAAGCGGGTCTCAGCCAAAAAGCCTGTAGCCAAAAATATCAAAAAGGCCGTAGTCGCCGTCGCTCCAAAACCTTCTTACGGGCAGCTCGCAGGCTTGCATGGCAAGCAAGACGCCTTGGACTTGAAGTCGAGCGTCGCCTTCGTGGTGGACCAAGACACCAAGGAAGTGCTTTTCAGTAAGAATGAGAATGC
>DAINNP010000276.1:0-3006 GCA_036735785.1 Rhodoferax sp.
GCTTCGTCATCATCGACTACGTAAACCGTTCCTTTTTTAGGGATCAAGCTCATTCAGTTATCCGAGGTTGGGTTGGGAGGGCGGCTCCGAGAAAGTCAGCGTGCCGTTGTCGTTCAAGGGCACCCAGAAAGAGAATCTGCAGCCCACAACGTCGGAGCCATTGTAGATGTTCTCCGCCGTCATCCGCCCCAGGTGCGACTCGACGATCGAGCGGCACAAAGACAGCCCGATCCCCATGCCATCGGCCTTGGTGGAGTAGAAGGCTTCATACAGCCGTGCCATGACTTCCGGCGCCAGGCCCTTGCCGGTATCCTGGACCGAAAACTCGACCACCGGCTTGCCCTCCATGCGCTTGGGTCCGACCCGCAGCTCGACGATGCGGTCGGATGTTTGGCGCAAGGCCGAGTCAATCGACTCTGCGGCGTTGCGCAGCAGGTTGACCAGCACTTGCTCAATCAAAATCGGGTCCACCATCACCATGGGGATGCGGGCTGCGACATAGGGGTTGAGCCGGACATTGAAGCGACGCAACTCAATTTCAGCCAGCTCCACAGCCTCTGCCACCATGGTGGTGACCTCAGACAAGGTGCGGTTGGGCTCGCTGCGTTTCACAAAGCTGCGGATGCGCTGAATGATCTGCCCGGCGCGCTGGGCTTGCTTGGCCGTCTTTTCAAGGGCGACCAACAAGTCCGGCTCCGAGATCTGTTTGTCTTTGATGCGGGAGACCATCCCGTTGCAGTAGTTGTTGATCGCGGTGAGTGGTTGGTTGAGCTCGTGGGCCACGCTGGAGGCCATCTCGCCCATGGTGATCAGGCGGCTTGCGGTTTGCGCCCGTTCGGTCTGGATGGCTGCTTGCTCTTCGGCCAAGCGACGGGTGGTGATGTCGGTGGCAATCACCATTTGGGCAAGGCGGCCATCGACCCAGCTCAGGTAGCGGGTGCGCACCTCCAGCCATTTCCCAAGGGCGGTGATAAAAATCTCGGCGCTTTCGGAGTCGCTGTCTTGCAAGGTGGTGGTGGGCAGGCCCGCAAAAGAGTCCACACTGTCGTCAGAGTCGTGGTTGGTCGGGCTGCTGGGCATGCCTGCTTCCGCCACCAATTGCAAATGCCCACCGGCTTGCACGCCAAACCACTGGCGGTAGAGCTTGTTGGCAAACAACAGCTCATCACTGCCCAAGGGGGCGACCGAGATAGACGCGTCCAGGGCTTCCAACACCGTGGTGAACCGCTGGTGCGAGGCGGTAAGTTGCTCGCGCACCCGGTTCGGTTCGGTGATGTCGGTCATCGATGTCACCCAGCCGGTCTGGGTGCCAATCGCATCAATGAGCGGGGAGACATAAAGCCGTGCATCAAACAAGCTGCCGTCTTTGCGCTTGACGCGCACTTGGATGCCGCCCGGGGTGGCGTTGCCGGTCAGTTCTTCCTCCAAGCGGGCTGCCACGTGTTCACGCTCGCTATCCGGCCAGTAGGGAAACGGTGCGGTGCGGCCGACCAGATCGGACTCGGTCCAGCCTGTCATCTGGCAGAAGGCGGCGTTCACATAAGTGATTCGCCCCTGCAAGTCCATGGCTCGCATGCCGGTCAGCATCGAGTTCTCCATGGCGCGGCGGAAATTGGTTTCCGACATCAGGGCTTGCTGGGCCTGCAAGCGGCGGCGGGTATGGCGCCAGTTGGCGATCAACATCCAAGCCGTCAAGATACTCAGTGCACTTACCAGCCAGAAAAGTCCGCTGCCGATGACGCCCAGCGAAGCGCGGTAGGCCTGCGCCCGGATCACCAGGCCGGACCCCACGGGCGAAACCGGCATGGAGTACTCGTTGCTCGGGGCAGCCCATGGCAAAAACCGGCTGACCAGCTTGCGGGTGGGGATGCTGGTTCCAGCCAAAAGGCGGCCACCGGCGTCTTGGAGGGAGATCGCGTAGCGGGCAGACACCTCAGACGGAACGCCGTAACGGTAAAGGCCATCCACCGAGTATTCGGTGATCAACACGCCCGAAAAACGATTTTTCGCATTGAGCGGGATCAGCAGTTGGAGCAGAGGGCCTTCCTCTTTATTCTGGGGCGGCTGCACATACAACAGCTGGTTCAGCTGGCGGGCGAGTGTGTAGCCGGCATCGCGGTCTTCCTTTACCAGCACATCGCCCGGCATTTGGTAAGGACCCGATGAGTTAGCGCCCATGCCTAGGCTGGCACGGGTGCGCTTTCGGTCGTCCACCCAGGCGAGTGCTTGCACTTCCGGGTACTGGTCGACCAGGTTGGATGCGCGGGATTTGAATTCCGAAACATCCAGCTCTCCGGTACTGATTTCTTGCGCGATTCGGCTGATTTGTTCTTGCCGCTCGAGTAGCCGCAGGCGCAAGCGCTGCTGGGTGTATTCGACATCGCGTTGAACGGCTTCTTGCTCGCGGTCCATCTCTTCGAGACGCAGGTAGCCCAAGGCGGCAACGATGGCCGCAAAAAACAACATCACAGCGGCCAGAGGGGCCAGCATGGCGACCCGGTCTTGGCGGTGGGGTGTCAGCCGGTGCCACCAGCGTTTGGCGCCATCCACCGTCGGGATGCTGAGCGGTTTGGGTAAGGAAATCACTTTGGAAAAAGGCATTTCCCAAGTGTAGGGGAGGGGGCTGGCATAACAGGTAAGCAAGTGCTGCAAAGCAGCATAAATATTTCAATATGTGAAACGCATGGGCATGATTTGAAATCGTGGCGTAAATATGCGAAACTAGACAACTTGCACTAAATAACGCCAAGCATTAGGAGGCATCGATGGCAGCAGTTCCCCAGAATCCTTTGGGCGTGTCCGATATGGACAGCCAGGAAACCCGCGAATGGATGGATGCGCTCAGCGCTGTCATCGAGGCCGAAGGCCCCGAGCGCGCGCACTTCCTGCTGGAGCAACTGCTCGAGCACGCACGCCAGAAGAGCATCGACATGCCTTTCTCGGCCACCACCGGTTATGTGAACACCATCGAGCCCCAGGACGAAGAGCGCTCCCCCGGCAACCTCG
>DAINNP010000277.1:0-2980 GCA_036735785.1 Rhodoferax sp.
TGATGGGGCCGGGGTTGGCTTTGTGCCAAGTGTCCAGCTCGGTTTGCAGGCGGTCGCGCTCGGCCAGCAGGGCGATGTTCTTGGGGGCAAGGTCAGCCACGATGGCGTCAAACCCTTTCCAGAAAGCCTCAGGCGCAATGCCGGTGCCGGGCAGCACTTTGTCCTGGATGAAGCTGTGCAGGCTGGTCGCGACTTGCAGGCGGTGTTCAGCAGTGCGTTCGGTCTTGCGGGGGGTAGTTGTCGTCATGGTGGGCCTTTCAAAGGAAGGGGCGGTCAACAAAGTGAAAACGGGTCGCGCGAGGGGAAATGCCCTCAGGCTATGGATGTACTGTATTCCATCCTTTGCGGAAGACTATATGGAAGAATATCAATCGATTTGTGACTTTTAAGAATGTAGTTCATGCCCATACGCCATCTGGTGGTGCTGAAGTTCCACGCCGATACGGCGCCTGCTCCATGGCATCAACAACAGCCCCGAAGGCGTGGCCAAGGGCTTTGTCCACTGTTTCAACTTCACGTTGACCGACGAGGTCGCCGGCGCCACCGCGAGGGCAGTTGTAGGTAATATGCGCTCATGAATGCCGCCAATTGGAATCGCGACCGGTTTGCCTGGGTTCGCACGCTCAAATTCAAGATTGTCGCCATGGCCGCCGTGACAGGCGTGCTGTCGGCGGTGGTGACTGCCCAGCTGGTTTTGAGCACAACCCAGAACAATATTCAGCAAGTCCTGTTGCAGGGCGATAGTGATGATGTGCAACGCACCGCTGAATTACTCTCCACCAAGCTCGACATGCTGCAAGGCACGCTGTGGGCCGTGGCCCGCCAGGTGCGCCCCGAGCTATGGAGCCAGCCCGAGGCCATGACCCGCTACCTGGCCGACAAACCTGCCGTGGGCGCACTGTTTGACAGCGTGCTGGCCGCCCGGGCCGACGGGGTCATGCTGTCGCGGCTGGTCAAGGGGCAGGCCTCCACCGAGCTGCCCAACATTGCCGACCGCGCCTATTTCCAGCAAAGCCTCAAGACCGACCAGCCCGTGGTGTCGGAGCCGCTGGTGGGCAAGGTCAGCAAGACGCCCATCATCATCATCTCCATTCCTGCGATAGGGGCGGATGGCAAAGTGGTGGGGGTGATTGCGGGCTCCCTGGGGCTGCAATCCACCAGCCTCTTCTCCGACGTGACTCGCATGACCCGGGACACCCAGGCACGCACCCTGGTCATGAACCGCAAGGGCGTGCTGCTGGCCCACCCTGACGCTACCCGTGTGCTGGGCCGCGCCGCAGACGAAGAGGGCCTGCGCGCGGTGTATCGCCAATGGAGCGATGTGGGCAGCCCTATCGACACCACCGGCAGCAGCACCTTGAGCGAGGACCACCTGGTGTCGATGGCGGGCATACCGGTCTCCGACTGGGTGCTGGTGCGGCTCACCCCGCAGGCTGTGGCACTGCAGCCAGTGCAGGCCGCGCAGGCCACTGCCTGGCGAGCCGCCCTGGGTGTGGGCCTGTTTGCCGCCGCACTGGCTGGCGTGCTGGCCTGGTACCTGACGCTGCCCATCTCCAAGCTACGCAACCGGGCCGAGCGCATGCTGGCCGAAACCGGCCCCTCTAGCGAAGGCTGGCCCCGCGATGGTGGCGAAGTCGGCGAGCTGGCATTGGCCTTTCAGCATGTGGTGGAGCACCGGCAACAAAAGCAGACCGAAACCCAGGCCCTGCTCCTGCAATTGGAAGCCGTGCTGGACCATGCCGAAGTGGGCATCGCTCTCACCCGCAATGGCGAGTTCGAGCTGGTCAGCCGCCACTTTTGTCATATTTTTCGTTGCGAAAAGCACCATGCCATCGGCCAGCCCACGCGCATGATCCACCCCTCCGACGAGGCCTACCAGGCGCTGTCGGCCCGCGCCCATCCCTCGTTCATGCAGCACGGTGCGTTTGACGGCGAAGTAGAGTTGATCCGTCGCTCGGGCCAGCTGTTCTGGGCCCACATGCGGGGGCGCGCCGTGGTGCCGGGCGACCGCTCGAAAGGCACCATTTGGACTGTCGAGGACGTGACCGAAGCGCGCGAGCAGCGCGAGCGCCTGGCCTGGACCTCCAGCCACGACTCGCTCACGGGTCTGGTGAACCGGCCCGCGTTTGAGGCATTGCTGGAGCGTGCCACGCTGAACGCCCTCAACGAACCGTTCTGTGCCATGTTTCTGGATTTGGACCATTTCAAGCAGGTCAATGACACGGGGGGGCACGCCGCCGGCGACGCCCTGTTGCGGGATGTGGCCCATGCGTTGGCGGCGCAAGTGCGTCAGACCGATACCGTGGCCCGTTTGGGGGGTGATGAGTTTGCCGTGTTGTTAAATCGTTGCCCTTTGCCTCAGGCACTGGCTCTTGCAGAAAAACTGCGTAATGCGGTCGTGAGTTATCGCTTGGCGTGGGAGAGTCAAAGTTTCGGTGTGGGTGCCAGTATCGGGTTGGTGCGGGTGGAGGGCAGTTTCGCGACTGCTGCTGACGTACTCCGCGCTGCAGATGCTGCTTGCTACACCGCCAAACAGGGTGGGCGCAACTGCGTGGCCGTGTTTGACGCCCAGACCACTATTCCCAACCCGGAAATGCGCTAAAGGTCGCCCTGTTTGGGCTCACTATCGCATTGCCCGTCGCGGACAGATGCCCCCATTTGGGGGGCGGCTCCGATGTATTGATCCAACAACTATGACTACTGTGAGTTCCCCAACCCCATCCCTGCCGCTCGCCGGCATCCGCGTCGTCGAATTCACCCACATGGTCATGGGGCCCACTTGCGGCATGACGTTGGGCGACTTGGGTGCAGATGTCATCAAGGTCGAGCCCTTGGCGGGCGACAGCACCCGCAAGCTGCTGGGCAGTGGCGCAGGCTTCTACCCGCTGTTCAACCGCAACAAGAAGAGCATTGCGGTGGACCTCAAAAGCGCCAAGGGCCGGGAGATTGTGCTCAAGCTGATTGCCACAGCCGACATCGT
>DAINNP010000278.1:0-2973 GCA_036735785.1 Rhodoferax sp.
CATAGCCCTGTGCGCGTGCATAGTCCGCAAAGGCTTCGGCGTAATGGCTGCGCGAGCTTCCCTCGAGCCCATGGAACAGCACCAGGAGCGGGCGCTCTACCAGTGCAGGTGTGACCAGCCAATCCACATCCACAAAATCGTGGTCGGGGGTAGTCCAGCGCTCGCGGCGATATTCAGGATGCGGGCCGAAAACCCGTTGCGAATACAAGGCGGGCCATATGGTTTGAAGGTTACCGCCCGGCAACCAAGAAGGCGCTACATAATTCATAGCACTTACCGCTTGTTCCATGGCCGTACTGCTGTATTTCAATGGAAAACCTGGGGTGCTTGATGGTGCTGGGTTGCATCCTCCGGGTTCCCCGGGCTCGCGTGGTGCACCACGAGACGCCAGCCTTGCGGGGTCTTGTGATACACGTTGGTTGCAATGACGTGGGCATTGCTGGGGCCGTCGGGCGTAAGTATTTCCACGATTTCCAACACGTGGTGGACCGCACTCGCCAAAGAGTCCACCCGACGAATATGTTCGGGCTTCACATGGATAGCTCCGCCGTGGGCAAACATCGCTTCAAATGCGGCGCGTATGGCGCCGACTCCAATCAGGCGTGCACCGCCGGGATGGATGCATGCGATGTCGTCTTCGTCAGCCCAGCACGCCATCAGCTTTTCGATGTCTCCAAGCTGCATAGCTTCATAAAAAGCGGCTTCAACGTCATCTGGCGTTCCGCCCATGGCGGCGTGCATTTTTGCTGGGTTTTTAGGCATATTCGCATTCTCGCGCATGTGCCATGGTCCTAACGCGCCTAGGGACAGTAGGATGGGCGCTTCAGCTCAGGAGTTTTTTCATGGTGTATCAATACACGGCCCGTAAAGGGAATATGGTCACACGGTTCTTAACGTTGGCAGCGTTACTTGGATTTGCGCTCGTCTTGTCAGGCTGCGGGTACAACGAATTTCAACGCTTGGATGAACAGTCCAAGGCTGCTTGGAGCGAAGTGCTCAATCAATACCAACGTCGAGCTGACCTGGTGCCTAACATCGTGGCCACCGTCAAAGGTGAAGCAGCTTTCGAACAAGAGACCCTGACTAAAGTGGTGGAGGCCCGCGTAAAGGCAACCAGCATGCAAGTGACTCCCGAGACCTTGAACAACCCCGAGGCATTTACCAAATTTCAAAAGGCCCAGGGCGAACTGGGTGGCGCCTTGAGTCGGCTTCTAGTGGTGAGCGAACAGTACCCCAACTTGAAGGCAAATCAAGGCTTTAGCGATCTGCGGGTGCAGCTTGAGGGCACCGAAAATCGCATCACGGTGGCCCGCAACCGGTACATCCAAAGCGTGCAGGACTACAACATCTTGGCCCGTAGCTTTCCGAGCAACCTCACGGCATCTGCCCTTGGTTATCAACCTAAGCCCATGCTAGCGGTGGCAAATGAAGCCGCCATCACCGCCCCGCCGACGGTGGACTTTGAGAAAAAATAGTATGCGCCATCGGAGTCGCTGGTGGCGCGGCACCACTGCCTTGCTTTGCGGTCTGGCGATATGGGCTACGGGGCTTGTGTCACATGCGGCCAATGTAATTGACGTTCCTGTTCTTCAGGCTCGCATCATGGATACCAGCGGCACTTTGCAGACCGAAGATATTCAGCTACTAGAAGCGGAGTTAGCCGCAATCGAAACAAAGACAGGTAGCCAGTTGGTGGTCTGGCTTTTTCCCACCAGTAATGGCGAAGACATTGCAGCCCTGGCCAACAGGGCGGCCAATGTTTGGAAGGTGGGCCGTAGGCTGGAGGGGGATGGTGTTCTGATGCTCGTAGCGAAGGATGACCGACGAATTCGCATCGAGGTGGCCAAAGCACTCGAAGGGGCCATTCCTGATGTGATGGCAGGTCGTGTAATCCAACATGAAATGGCTCCGCGCTTCGCGACGGGAGACTACCCTGGCGGGCTACGCAATGGCATGAAGGCCTTGGCAGCTTTGATCCAAGCGGAGGGGCTTCCAGCACCCGCCGAGCGTTCTGCTTTCAAAGGCCCCTCTCACGGCTTCAGTTGGGTGGAGCTGGGGGCATTTGTCTTTTTGGCTGCGGCCATCGGTGGCGCGATAATCAGACAGGCCCTCGGTGTTCGCGTGGGTTCTGCGGTTGTCGGTATCGGAACGGGTGCCCTGGTTTTTTATGTCAGCCAACTATGGTGGAGCGGTGCGATTGCAGCGTTGGCCGGTTTTGCACTTTCACTCATGATGAGCCGGGGGAGCGCTAGGTCATTGGGCCACCCCTCATCGGGCTTTACTTTTGGCAGCGGTGGCAGCTCCTCGCACAATCCGGGTGAATCTTCTGCGGGCGGCTTTAGGTCGGGGGGTGGAGGCAATTTTGGAGGCGGTGGTGCCTCAGGGGGTTGGTAATGAAAGTCCGTCTCTTCCGCTGGATACGGCACCGTTGGCTGGACGACGCCGCGCATAGACTGCCGAGAGGGATCATCGAACGCTTGGCAGAAGGAATTAGGCTGAGCGAACAAAGTCACGATGCGCAGATTAGCTTGCACATCGAAAGTTCTTTACCAACTGCCTACCTATGGCGAGATCAATTGACGCCTGCACTCCTCCAAATGCGTGCGAAGGAGCTTTTTGCGTCCAAAGGCGTTTGGGATACCGAGGGAAACAATGGAGTACTTATCTATGTCTGCCTCGCGGAACGCACAGTCGAGCTTGTTTTCGATCGCGCAGTTCAACACGCAATTCCTCCAGACCAGTGGAAGTCCATGCTTTCTCGAATGACACAACACGTGCGAACCAGCCATCTGGAAGGGGGGCTAGTCGGACTCCTTGGTGCAATGTCAGCGTTGCTAGCTGCCCATTTTCCCGCCACCGACGAAGGAGTGCTACGAAACGAGATCAGCGACACGCCTACGCTCCGATAAAGATACTTACCCAACAAAAAAGCCACCCGAAGGTGGCTTTTTTGTTGGGCTACAGCGTCTATTT
>DAINNP010000279.1:0-2969 GCA_036735785.1 Rhodoferax sp.
CCGGCTTGGGCAGCTTGGTCGAGCCGCTGGTGAACAAAAACTTCACGATGGTGCCCGGGCCGGTGGCATGCATGGCAGCGTCCACAGCGGGAGTGGCCGTTGTGGCCAACAGGGACGCATAGGACGTTGCCGCCCGGCCTTGCATCTGCCCGGCTGCGGCTACCACTTCCACATCCGGGCCGACTGTGGCGGCGACGCCCGCGCCATAGCGAGATGCATCTGCCACAAACACCAGCCCCGGCGTCAGGGTGTCCATCACATGGCGCAGTTTTTCGTAGTCTTGGCTCACTGTGGCATAGGCAGGAGACACCGGGCAATAGGGCACGCCGGCATACAGGCAACCCAGCGCCATCATGGCGTGTTCCAGACTGTTCTCGCTGAGGATGACGACTGGCCGTTCCGGGCTTAAGCCCCGATCTAACAGCGCCTGCCCGATGCTGCGGGCGCTTTCCAGCGCCTGGGCATAGGTGATGTGCAGCCATTCGCCGGTCGTGCCGTCCGGCAACTGCTTGCGTCGGGCCAGGAACGTCTGGTCCGGCGTGATCTCCGCCCAATGCACCAGGTAGTCGGCAATCCGGCGGGCATAGGCGCCCAATGCCAGATCTGCCTGCAAATAGCGGACGCCGGGCGCGCCGTCTGTGACGGTAATGCGAGTGACGCCGAACTTGGTCTCGCGGTAACGCGGGGTGGAGAATTGCATGTCGCTCATGGCCTCAGTCCTGCTTGCGTACCTTGGCGGCACGGCCTTCCAAAAAATCGTTCAGGCGGGTCTTGGCTTCCGGTGCGCTTTGGGCAATAGCCGCCATCATGGCTTCGGTGAACAGCCCTTGGTCGGCCGGCTGCTCGGCAATGCGCGGCAAGGCGTGCATCAGGGCGTAGTTCGTCAGCGGTGCGTTTTGCGCCACGCGCACCGCCAGCTCCAGCGCCTTGTCAAAGGCAGCACCTTCCGGCACCAGGTATTGCGCAAGACCAATGCGCTCACCATCCTGCGCGTTGTACACACGGCCGGTGAGCATCATGTCGGTCATACGGGCCGCACCGATCAATTTGGGAATGCGCACCGCACCGCCGCCGCCCACAAAAATGCCGCGGGAACCTTCCGGCAAGGCATAGAAAGCGGACGCATCTGCCACGCGAATGTGACAGGCGCTTGCCAACTCCAAGCCGCCGCCGACCACAGCGCCTTGCAGAGCTGCGATCACAGGAACGGGGCCGTATTGCACACGCTCCAGCGCGGCGTGCCACATGCGGGAATGGTGCAAGCCCTGGCCGGCGTCACGCTCTTTGAGCTCACTCAAGTCCAGGCCTGCACAGAAGTGCGGGCCCTCGCCGGCGATCACTGCAGACCGCACGCCTTCGGGCATGTTTTCGAACAGATCCCGCAGCGCGAGGATGAGTCCGTCGTTCAGGGCGTTGCGCTTGGCGCCGCGGGTCAGGCGGATCACCGCCACTTCTTGTTCCTCACCGAGGCGTTCGAAATGGATATCGGGGTGTTGCGTAAAAGTTTTCATAATGGCGCAATTTTGGTTATAGTTAATAACCAAATCAAGTCACTTGAACGCTCTTTTTCTAGGTAGTTTCCCTTGCTATCCTTCCCGGAAAGCACGCAATCAGGGAGGCTGCCCCCGTGCGTCCACAGACAACTAACAGGAGACAACCATGGACTACAAAAACCTGCGCGCCATCGATATCCACACCCACGCGGAAGTGAGTTGCTGGAACCCGTTTGACAACTACGGCGAGGAATACGACCGCGCCGCCGACAAGTACTTCAAAAACGGGCGCCGCCCCACGATTGCAGAAACCGTGGCCTATTACCGCGAACAGAAAGTCGGCTTGGTGATGTTTACCGTGGATGCCGAGTCCAAAATGGGACGTCGCCGCATTCCCAACGAGGAGATTGCCGAAGCCGCCAAAGCCAATAGCGACATGATGACGGCCTTTGCCAGCATCGACCCGCACAAAGGCAAGATGGGTGCGCGCGAAGCGCGCAAGCTGATCGAGGAGCACGGCATCAAGGGCTTCAAGTTCCACCCCACGGTGCAGGCCTACCACCCCTACGACAAGATGGCCTGGCCCATTTACGAGGTGATTGCCGAGTACGGCATGCCCGCCATTTTTCACACCGGCCACAGTGGCATCGGCAGCGGCATGCGCTGCGGCGGCGGACTGCGGTTGGAGTACAGCAACCCGATGCACCTCGACGATGTGGCCATTGATTTCCCGGACATGCAAATCGTCATGGCCCACCCCAGCTTCCCCTGGCAGGACGAGGCCCTGAGTGTGGCCACCCACAAGCCCAATGTCTGGATTGACCTGTCGGGCTGGAGCCCCAAATACTTTCCCAAGCAACTGGTGCAATACGCCAACACCCTGCTCAAAGACCGCGTCTTGTTTGGCTCGGACTACCCGCTCATCACCCCGGAGCGCTGGATGAAAGACTTCCAGGAAGCGGGCTTCAAACCCGAGGTGATGCCCGGCATCCTGAAAGACAACGCGGTGCGTTTGCTGCGCCTGGACCCGACGGCAGTAGCCGGCGAGTAAAGCGCCGCTCAGTCGACCGGGGTGTAGACCTTTTGCAGCAGGCGGATCAGGGTTTTGCGCTCTGCATCCGTCAAGCGGGATGTGGCATCCATCTCGAGGTCAAAGGCCGTTTGCTCGGCCTGCGCCATCAGCTCTACCCCCTGGGACGTGAGGTGCACCCCCATGGCCCGGCCGTCGCTCGGGTGGGGCAGCCGCTCAATCAGGCCCCGCCGTTCTAGTGTGGCAATCAACCCCACCAAGTTGGGCGGCAGCACGTTGAGTGCTGCGCACAGCTGGCGGGAGGTGATGCCCGGGTTGTGCGCGACCAGCGAGAGCACCGAGAAGTCCACCACCTTCAGGTCATAGGGCGCCATGCGCACCATGAAGGTCTCGATGATCGCGAGTGACGCGCGCCGGGCGTTGTAGCCCACCAGCGTGCGCAAGTA
>DAINNP010000280.1:0-2954 GCA_036735785.1 Rhodoferax sp.
TTGCAAGAGTTTGGTTTTGAGCCGGATGCGTCTGTCTTGGCTGAGAAGATGGAGATCCCGGAGGACAAGATCCGCAAGATCATGAAGATCGCGAAAGAGCCGATCTCCATGGAAACACCGATCGGCGACGACGACGACAGCCACTTGGGCGACTTCATCGAAGACGGCGCCAACACCGCCCCTATGGAAGCGGCGATGCAGGCCGGTCTGCGCGATGTGGTCAAGGACATCCTCGACAGCCTCACCCCGCGCGAAGCCAAGGTGCTGCGTATGCGTTTCGGTATCGAAATGACATCCGACCACACCCTGGAAGAAGTGGGCAAGCAGTTCGACGTGACCCGCGAGCGCATCCGCCAGATCGAAGCCAAGGCCCTGCGCAAGCTCAAGCACCCCAGCCGCTCGGACAAGCTGCGCAGCTTCACCGACACGCTGTAGAGCCCGCCGGCTTCACTCCAAGCCATTTAGCGCCCCAGCCCACATGCAATGTGCGCGGGGCGCTATTTTTTTGATAGCACCCATTCCCACCAACCGATCAAGAAGATCGCTTTGTCATTCGTATGGCTCACGACATCCCCTACCAACTCGCCGGCGTGATGGGCTGGCCCGTCGCGCACTCGCGCTCCCCGGTCATCCATAACCATTGGATTGCCGAACATGGCCTGCGCGGCGCCTATGTGTTGCTGCCGGTGCAGCCCGCACGCCTGGAGCAAGCGCTGCGCGCCCTGCCCGTTCTCGGAATTGCCGGCTGCAACCTGACCATTCCGCACAAAGTCGATGCGATGTCCATCGTGGACCATGTCGACGCACTCGGTCAGCGTATCGGCGCGGTGAACACGATTGTGGTGAATACCGATGGCACCTTGAGTGGTCGCAACACCGATGCCTTCGGCTTTATCCAGAGTCTTTACGAAGCGGGCAGCCAGTGGACACCTGCCAACGGGCCAGTTTGCGTGGTCGGGGCCGGCGGTGCGGCGCGCGCCGTTGTGGTGGGCCTGCTGGATGCAGGCGTCCCGGAAATCCGGCTCACCAACCGCAGCGATGGCAAAGCCACCGAGATGGCCGGTGAATTCGGTGACAAGGTCAAGGCAGTCGCCTGGTCAGAAAGGCACGCCTGCCTGGAGGGCTGTGCGCTACTGGTCAACACCACCAACCAAGGCATGCACGGCCAACCGGCACTCGACCTGCGGCTGGACGCGCTCCCCGTCACAGCGCTGGTGTCGGACATTGTGTATGTCCCGATGGAAACGCCCTTGCTGACCGCCGCGGCGGCACGTGGGAACCCCACCGTCAATGGGCTCGGCATGCTGCTGCATCAGGCCCGCCCGGCGTTTGAGGCATGGTTTGGAACCATGCCCTCCATCAGTCCGGAACTGCTGCAAAAGATCAAAGCGACCTTCTGAAGGTTGCAGGCGTCCGAACGGGGGCGGCTTTTAGCCGCCTGCCTTGGCGCTACGTTCGCCCACGAAACGGAACGCAAACAGCAAGGCCTCTTCAAGAGACAGGTCAATCGCCTGGCGCTCTTGTTCCGTCAAATAAAACATCAAATCCACGTCGTGGCGGACATAGCGCGCCGGCAAGCGGTTCAGCGCGACACACGCCACATCGCCCAACATATCGTTGTTGAAAGCCGGAAACTCGGCAGCCCGGCGGACGACCTCCTCAAAAACCAGGCGCTCGTAGTAGTTGTGGACCAGCTCAAAGTTGAAAGCCATGTGAAAAAACCTCCGGATCATGAATCACCGCACCTTAGCATCGCGGGCACGCAGTGGCAAGCCGGACACATAGGTATGCGTTTGTAAGTCTGGCGCCCTGTTTACCTGCGCCAACAGCTATGAAACTTGTAGCAAGCAGAAAACTGCGCTATAGTTTCCGCTCGTTTTAGGAATCCGGCCGCATGGCCGGCCCACCATCAAGATACATAAAAAGGGCAAGGTAATGAGTGCAAAAGAAACGGTCGCAGTGGGCCAATTGTTGGAACTCTTGGAATCCCGTTATGCGATACGCGTTTTGTGGGCCCTTCGCGACGGCCACGCACAAACCTTCCGCTTGCTGCAAGACAGCGTTGGTGGAATTACCCCCAACACCCTGAATACCCGGATCAAAGAATTGCGCGAAGCCGGCCTCCTGACCCACGGTACCGACGGCTATGTAGTGACCTCCGCAGGTGCAGATTTGCTCAAGCGCTTGGGCGACTTGCAGGCGTTTGCCGTGAAGTGGTCTACCGCTCAGGCAAAAAAGGCGAAGTAAATCGCTGCCGGCCGTTTAACGGCTTGAACCCTGCAGACAGGCCTTGGCCTGTCTTTTTTTTGGCTGGGGCATAATTTATGGTTTTTCCGGCCGCCAACACCCAGTGCGTTTGCGCGACCCGCTCCTGTTTTTATAGCAAAAGGATTTGAATATGCCTACTACCGCCAGCGGACTCCAGTTTGAAGACACGATTGAAGGCACCGGCGACGAAGCCAAAAAAGGCCAAAGCGTCACCGTGCATTACACCGGCTGGCTCTACAACGATGGCGTGCAAGGCGCCAAGTTCGACTCCAGCAAAGACCGCAACGATCCGTTTGTGTTCCATCTGGGCGCCGGCATGGTGATCCGCGGCTGGGATGAAGGTGTGGCCGGCATGAAGGTCGGCGGTGCCCGCACCCTGATCATCCCTGCAGCACTGGGCTACGGCTCCCGCGGTGCGGGTGGCGTGATCCCCCCCAATGCGACCCTGAAGTTCGACGTGGAATTGCTGGGTGTGCGCGGCTAATTCCGCAGCCTCTTCGTGACACATCTTCCGGATGACCGCACGGCATCCGGAAACTCCCTCTTGAAACAAGGTTATGCGTCGCCATGTAAGGCGCAATCGCATTCAACCGGATAGAACAGCATGTCTGATACCCCAAGCCCATCCAGCCCCAACCCGGCCGCTGACGCGGCACAAAGCCCCGAAGAAATTCTCGCAGCGGCCG